>CAMLNJ010000028.1 GCA_946481225.1 uncultured Verrucomicrobiota bacterium
ACCACGATTGGCCGCGCGCCACCGCCCTCCTGCGCGACATGCTCGTCGCCAGCGGACGCTTCACCGTGGAGGTCTCGACCACGCCCGACCGCGCCGCCCCGCCCGAGGCCTGGGCCGCGTGGCGCCCCGACTTCGCCCGCCACCGCGTAGTTATTTCCAACTACAACAGCGGCCACCAGCCCGACGCCCCGCGCTGGCCCGCCGAGGTCGAGGCCGCCCTCGAAGCCTACGTCCGCGACGGAGGCGGCTTCGTGGCCTATCACGCCGCCAACAACGCCTTTCTCGCCTGGCCCGCCTACAACGAGATGATCGGCCTCGGCTGGCGCGACAAAACCTTCGGCCCCTCCCTCGTCGTCGGCCCGGATGGCGGCGTCGTCACCATTCCGGCCGGACAGGGCCGCGGCCCCGGCCATGGCCCCGAGCACGACTTCGTCGTCACCGTGCTCGACCCCGATCACCCCATCACGCGCGGCCTTCCGACGAGCTGGCTACACCCGCACGAACAGCTCACCCACGGCCAGCACGGCCCCGCGAAAAATCTCGCGGTTCTCCATTACGCCAACTCGAAGGACACCGGCGAAAACGAACCCATGGACTGGACCGTCGCCTACGGGCGGGGCCGCGTTTACACGACCATGCTCGGCCACCTCTGGGCGGGCGGCCCCGACACCGCGCTGCGTTGCGCGGGTTTTCAAACCCTCTTCCTGCGCGGCGTCGAATGGGCCGCCACCGGCCAGGTCACCCAGCCCGTCCCCGCCGACTTCCCGAGTCCCGCCAAAGCCAGCCTCCGCTAGCACGCACCTGATTCCCTTCTTCCGATGCACCTCTCCGAGCTTTGCCACCTCATCGATCTTCCCGCCGAGATGGCGAACCGCGTGTTGGCGTTCGACCGGGACTTCGATTACTCCGCCACCGACGCCATCACGCCCCGACTCCTCGACCGCACCACCTGGGAGGCCGCCGTCAAAGAGCTCCAGCACGTCCTCGGCGACGATCCGGCCGGAATAAAAATCCTCGCCTGCCTGCTCCGTTGCGCGTGCCAAACCCATCGGACCTACGTCGAGAAAGGCATCCCCGACGTGGTCTTCGTCGACACGATGAAGTTCTTCAGCCGCTTCGTGAATTTTCATCGCGAGGTGCATGGGACCTTCGCGTTTACCTGGGCCTGGTGGGTGCCCCGCCAGCTTTCGCTAAACGAGTTTCGCATCGGCTCATTGGAATATGAGACCGTCGAGACGGCCGGCGCCCGCTGCATCCAGGTCCACATCGCCTCCGACTCCGATCTCTCGACGCCCCGCCTGCGGGAATCCTATCTGAACGCCCGCCGCTTCTTCGCGGAATTTTTCCCGGCCTACACGAACGCGGACATGCTTTGCGAATCCTGGATGCTCTGCCCCGTGCTCGCCGAGTTGCTGCCGGCGAGCTCCCGCGTCCTCGCCTTCCAACGCGCCTTCGAAGTGCATCGGGTGGACGAGGAAAACATCGGCTTCCTGCAATGGGTCTATGGCCGCAAAGACATCCCGCCGCCGGAACTCCCGGAGCGCACCTCCCTCCAGCGAAAGATGAAGGCGCACCTGCTTCGGAGCGGCAAAGTCGGCTGGGCCTACGGCAAACTCTCCCCCGATCCGTTTGCGAACTGATGCGGACGGAGTTCGCGTAACTCCCCCCTCCCCGCCACCCACCGCCTGTCCGCCGCGCGGAACGATGGGGGTGATGCATCAAAACCCCGTCGATTCCCTCCCCGGCGACGCTGCGCGCTGGATCGGCGCCGGCGACGGGCGGAGTTTCCCGAGGTCCATGTCCTTCGCCTTCCCCTTTCAAAACCCCGACCTGCCCGACGAACTCCGCATCGACTCCCTCCTCGGGGAAATGACCCTTGAAGAAAAGATCGCCGGGCTCTCCACCAGCCCCGACGTCCCCCGGCTGGGTGTGCGCGGTTCCGACCATGTGGAAGGACTCCACGGGCTGTCGCAGGGCGGGCCGGGAAAATGGGGCGGCGACAATCCCGCTCCGACCACGACCTTCCCGCAGGCGATCGGGCTGGGCACGACCTGGGAACCCGAGCTCGTCCGCCGCGTCGCCGAGGTCGAGGCGCACGAGGCGCGCTATCTGTTTCAACACCCGCTCCACGTGCGCGGCGGCATCGTGGTGCGCGCGCCCAACGCCGACCTCGGCCGCGACCCGCGCTGGGGCCGCACCGAGGAATGCTACGGCGAGGACGCGTTTCTCGTCGCCCGCTTCGCCGTGGCCTTCATCCGCGGCCTGCAGGGCGAGCATCCGCGATACTGGACGGCGGCGGCGCTGATGAAACACTTCCTCGCCAACAGCAACGAGGACGGCCGCGAATCCTCCTCGTCGGATTTCGACGCCGCGTTGCTCCACGAATACTACGCCGCGCCCTTCCGCGCCGGAGTGGTCCTCGGCGGCTCGCGCGCCTACATGGCCGCCTACAACGCCCACGACGGCACGCCCTGCACCGTGCATCCCATGCTGCGCGACATCACCGTGCGCGAGTGGGGACAGGACGGCATCATCTGCACCGACGGCGGCGCCTTCAAAATGCTCGTCACCCATCACCGGCGTTACCCGGACCTCGTCGCGGCCGCCGCGCCGGTGCTGCACGCCGGCATCAACCAGTTTCTCGACGACCATGTGGACTCGGTGCGCGCCGCTCTCGCGCAAGGCGCTCTCACCGAGGCCGACATCGACGCCTGCCTGCGCGGCGTCTACCGCGTGATGCTGCGGCTCGGCCTGCTCGACCCCGCCGAGCGCGTGCCCCAGACGCGCATCGGCCTGGACGGTGAACCCGAGCCTTGGCTTTCGCAGGCCAACCGCGACCTCGTGCGCGAGGTCACACGGCGCTCCATCGTGTTGCTCAAAAACGAGGGCTCGCTGCTGCCGATCGATCCCGCCCGCCTGCACCGCGTGGCCCTCATCGGCCCGCGCGCCGACGAGGTCCTGCTCGATTGGTATAGCGGCGTGCCGGCGCACGCGGTGTCGCCGCGCGAAGGCCTGGCCGCCCGCCTCGGCGAAACTGCGGTGAGCTTGGACCTCGGCGACGATCCTGCCCGGGCCGCCGCGCTCGCGCGCGAGTGCGACGTCGCGATCCTCTGCGTGGGCAACCGGCCCGTCGGCGCGGGCGCTTGGGCCAAGGTCGACTTCCCGAGCGAGGGCCGCGAGGCCGTCGACCGCCAGTCGATCGACCTCGAACAAGAGCCTCTCATCCAGGCCGTCCACGCGGCCAACCCGCGCTGCGTGGTGGTGCTGATCAGCTCCTTCCCCTTCGCCATCAACTGGACCCAGGAGCACGTGCCCGCGATCCTGCACCTGACGCAAAACAGCCAGGAGCTCGGCCACGCGCTCGCGGACGTCTTGTTCGGCGACGTCGATCCGTCAGGCCGCCTCGTGCAAACCTGGCCGCGCTCTCTCGACCAGTTGCCGCCGATGATGGATTACGACCTGCGCCATGGACGCACCTACGCGTGGTTTCGCGGCGAGCCGCTCTACCCCTTCGGCCACGGGCTTTCCTACACGAGCTTCGAATATGGCGAGCTGCGCCTCGAGCCGACCCCGGGCCGCACCACGCCGACGATCCGCTGCACGGTGCGCAATACCGGGGCGCGTCGCGGCGCCGTCGTGCCGCAGATCTACGTCGCTCCGCCGAAAGGAGACGAGACCGCACCGACGCGCGCGCCGCTGGCCTTACGGGGATTCACCAAGGTCTTCCTCGACCCGGGCGAGGAACATGAACTGCGCATCGGGCTCGATCCTTGGGCGCTGGCGCATTTCGACATCGCCCGCGACGAATGGATCGAAGCGCCCGGACGCTACACGATCATGCTCGCCGCCAACGCCCGCCAGCCGCTCCGCTCGGCGTCTTGGACGATCACAACCGGGCGAGGGCTCGGCCGAGTGCCCGAGCGCGACGAAACCCGGCCGCTTGACTGATTCTTCCTCCCGCGATGGCCCGGCGAGCACCCGCCGGCCCCCGTCGCCGGATCTGGAGTGTGTCTGCAGTGCGCTGGTTTATTCACCAGACACACCCTTGGTTCAGAATTCCTGCTCTGCTTTCTCAGCCAGCCACCGCTGCTTCACCGTTTCCGCGAAATCCGCGTCTTTCAGCCACCGACGGGCGGAGTCGGGATCCCACGACAGCCAGGTGCGGAAAGACTGGTGGACGAGCCGTTCGCGCGCCGCAGGGTCCGCCGCCTTCATCGCCATGCGCGCACCGACGCCGGGAGCCCAGGGCCGCACCGCCTCGACATAGGCCTCGATGGCGCGCTCGCGCAGCGATCCGGGGGCGAGCCCGTCCACGCATCGGCCCGCCGCCTCGGGGGCGACCGGGACGAACGTCTCCAAAACACGCGTCACGCCCTGCTGTTGCAACGACTCGTCTTTCAGGTCGGCGATCCACGTGATCGCCCGCTGCGGATCCTGGGTCGCCCACCGCTCCATCGCCGCCAGGACCGCCCGTCGCCTGAGCTCGTCGGGCGCGAGCCCGCGCGCGAACTCCGCCGCGGACACGGGGTCCGAATCCGCCCAGGACTCGGCCACCGTTTCCTGCGCGAGCGCCCGCTCGGCCTCCTGCGGCAGACTGGCGGCCCAATCGCGCGCGGCGGCGGCATCCGCGGCCGCCCAGTTTCCGGCGACATTCATGATCAGGGCGTTCTTCGTATCGCTAGGCGGCAGGCTCGAAATGATCGACGACATGGCCGCGGGGTCCTGGTGCACCCAGATAAAATGGACGTTGCGCAAGGCTCCCTCGGCGGGAGATCCGTCCGGCAATTCGTTCACCCACCGGAGCGCGGCCGGCACGTCCTGCCGCGCCCACTCCTCGGCCACCATCTGCACCGCCTCGGCGCGCGCACGTCCCGGTCGCATCTTCAAGACGGCCTCGGCGGTGGCGCGGATATCCTGCTTGGCGCAGGCGGGAACGATACTCCGGAGACACTGCACCCGGGTCATGCTCTCGGGCATGCGCGCGACATGTTCGAACGCTTCGGCGGGGGCGAGTTCGCCCCAGCGCCTTAGCACCGCCTCCGTCAGCACCACACGCTCCCGCAGCGGGCCGATTTTCTCCGCCACCTGGAGCGCTTCGGGGATCTCGGCCAGGGACAAGGTCCCGCCCAGAGCGACCAACGCGGAGAGTTTACCGTCGATTTTCTTTTCCATGCGCGCCTCCTCCAGCCGGGCGGCGAAGTCTCGCGCCGGCTTGTCGCCTTCCGTCCCGGCGAAGGTCGCGGTCGGAAACAAAGTGGTCAGCAGGGCGGCGCAGATGAACGCGCGAAGCACTCGTGGAGAAAGCATGGGATGGCGGTTTCGATTGGCTCGGGTTTGCGCGACCTCGCTCGGCCTGGCGCGGCCTGAAAAGCCGTCGCGCGAAGCGACGGGGGGCCTGGTCCTGATGACGATCAAACGCAAAAGCGCGACGGCGAGAATTCGCCGCCGCACTTTGTTTCGACAACGTGGACGCCGGGGTTCAGGGCGCCTGAAGCGACCACTGCTGATTGTTGCCTCCGGTCCACTGCCAGAGCTGCACCTTGGCTCCGTTGGAGGTCGAGACGCCGTCCACGTCCAGGCAGGAGCCCGTCGCGCAGTTCGGCGTGATCCGGTAGTTGCCGTTGCTGGTGCCGCTGAATTTGAACTGCTGACCGGCGCCGTTCCAGTAGTCCCACAACTGCACCTTGGTTCCGTTGGCGGAGGAGAGCGTGTTGATGTCCAGCGATTTTCCGCTCTGCACGCCGATGATCTTGTAATTGCCGTTGCCCGTGCCGGTCACGGTCCACTTCTGGTTGGCCCCGCCTCCGTAGGTCCACTGCTGGATTTGCGTGCCGTTGGTGGTGCCGAAGCCGGCGGCATCCATCGCCTTTCCGCTGTGGCGGGCGATGATCTTGTAGGTGCCGTTGGCGGGACCGGTCCCGCCGCCGCCGGCGCCCTTTTGGGCGTCGATCCAGCCGTTGATGTAAACCCAGCCGTTTCCTTGCACGACTTCGAAGCCGCTCTCCACGACGTTGAGATACATGTTCATGCTGAAGCGACCGTCCTGGCTGCGGTTGTTCTGCAGCCATTGGTAGAAGGGCTTCAGGTCCACGTTCAGGCTGCCGCTCGTCGGCAGGGAAGCCTCGGGCCACTTGACGGAGCCGTTCGGCACGAAGCTGTAGACGTAATAGCCGGCGGCGCTGTTATACCCCTCCCAGAGGTCCCAGGAGATGTTGGCATGCCAAAGCACGTTGGTGCCGGTCTGGTTGCCGATGGGCCAGGAGTTGTGTCCGCCCCAGACCATCACCTCGAGCTGCGGGTTGCCCTTGGCGGAGTCCCAGCGCAGGAAGGTGTCGTAGGCGAAATCGCCCTTCATGTTCGAGCCGCCCGAGCTGTAGGAGAACTGGCACGGGATGCTGCTCAGCTGCGAGAGCTGCGCCGGAAAAAGGGTGTCGCCGGTGGGGCTCCAGCCGTAGTGCCAGCCGCGGCAGATCGCCGGATAGCCGTAGAGATTCGGGCTGCTGAAATTGTAGCTGATCGTCATCTCCGGGTAGCTGCCCGTGCCGAACGAGGCGCGGATGCCGCCGGAGGGATCGTTGAAGTTGTTGTTCCACGCCCAGACCGGGCCGTAGGTCTTGTAGTCTCCCGCGCTTGCGGTGGACGTGAGCCCCACCGCGAGGAGGAAGGCGGAAGCCGCGAGGGCTATTAATTTCGGGGATTTCATTTCGTGTCTGTTGGTATGCTTGGGGTTGTTTGTTCACTACTCGGGAGCAGCTCCCGAAAATCGATCCACCGACGAGACGGCGGCCACGCCGACCACCTCTTCGAGGGCGCGAGCGCGAAGATCGCCGGCGGAAAACGACTCGGCCCACGTGAGCGCGGCTCCCGCGTCCCGTTGCGCCCATTGGTGCAACACGGCGAGGGCGGCCTCGTTTCGATCCGGGCCCGGCGACATCTTCTCAAAGACCAGCCGGGCGGCTTCCTTGGGGTCGGTCCGGGCTTTGACGAAAGCGACGCGCTGCAACAAGCGGTCGCGTTGCGCCCCCTCGAGTTTGCCCAGCGCCCAGGCGCTCGAGGCCGCGAAATCTTTCTCGGCCCACTGGTGCGCCATGTTGTCCAAGAGATTATTCGCCGCGTCGTCGGTGCCGTCGCCGAGGCAACTTTCCGCCAGCGTCACGGCCGTCATCGGGCTGAGGGCCATCAGCTCCGGGCATACGATCTCTGCGATCACCACCCGTTGCCCGTCCGCGGGCGCGGTGCCGAGCCAGGCCGCGGCTGCGGCGGGAAAAGCGCGGGCCCATTCCCGATTCTTGTCCGGATCCAAGGTGTTCACGGGACTGCCTGGCTCCCGCAGCGCCGCGTCGTGCGTCTCCGCCGGGGCTTGGTCGTTCGCCTGAACCTGCGCGACTCGCTCCACCTTTGCTTCCAGACGCGCCGAGGTCGCGGGCGCCTGCATCTCCGCGCGGGAAGCCGGAGCCGAGACCGCGGTAGCGGGAAGAGACGAAGTCGCCCGGCTGGAACCGGAGCGGAACCCCTGCGACGCCCACCACGCCAGCAAGACGCCCGAGGCGCAAATCGACAGAACAACCAGGTTCTGTTTTCTCGGACGTGATGATGGGAGGGGTTTGTCCATTGGTTTGGGGAGGGCGAAATTGCAGGGCGGGCGCGCCTCCCACGGTGACGGCTTCAACGTAGGCGCGGGCACGACGGAGTGGGGGTATTGGGTCGTCGCTATTACCTGCGAAATTTCGGGTGAAATTCCTGCCAACTATTTTTCCGTTTTCTCTCCACTGGCCCAACCCGGCGAAATCCAAGCAATTGCCCGCTCCCTCCGGCGGGAAACGAGGTCCCCTCCGGAGAGAATTTCAACGAAAGGCGCGAAACCGGGAGCCGATCACGCTCCGGAACCCGCCGGAGACCCGATCATCGCCTCGGCTTCGCGCGCCAGAATCCGCGCCAGAAACCAGTCGAACCACCAGCCTCGGCTGTCGTCGTAAGAAACAAACTCGGTCCGGGAGCGCTCCTCGATGAGGGCCCGGCTCTTCGCCAGCTCCATGCGGGCCTCCTCGTTTTGGCCGAGCTTGAAGCGGCACATCGCCGCGATGGCGCGGGCGCCGGCGACGCGCGGCGGCATCCGCTCCAGCCGGTCGAACTCCACGCACATCTCCGCCCGGCGAATCGCCTCCGTGTAGTTTCCGCACCGATACTCGAACAGGGCCAGCGATAGGCATCGCCAGAAGACCGGCCAGTCCTCCGGTCCCAGATGCGTTTCCGGCGGGATCGATCCCGCCGTCAATTCCCGGAAGGGCGCCAGCTCGGCGAGCAGGTCGGCGTCGGGCGGGACAAGCGAACAGAGCTTGATGATCCGGTCCGCGATCACGTGATCGGACGTGCTTGCAAACTGCCGGACGGAGTCGCGGCAAAAGTCCTTGTAGGCCCGCAGATCGCCCAGCTCCAGAAGCACCACCGCGTATTTGGTGTAGTCCAGGGTCGCCGCGTCCGACTGCTCGAGATCCAGACGGACCAAAACGGAGTAATACTCGGCGGCCCGCCGCCAGTTCCCGCGCACCGCCACCCAGTCGCCCAAGGGACGAAACACCGGCACGCCCACGGCCGCCATGTCCGAAAGAGGCAGATCGCCGACAAGCTCATCCGCCTGCGGCATCTGGTATTTGTCCAGCAACGACGCGGTCCTCGCGACAAGCGCCTGCATCTCGGCCTGCCGGCGCAACAGCACCTCGGCGTCCCGGGCTTTCTGCGCTTCGCGGCGCGCCTCGCGCTCCCGAACAAAAAGCCAGGTGGAGGTGCCGAAGCCCGCGATCAAGGCGAGACCGACCGCCGCGATGGAAACGAACACCGCGCGATTGCGGCAAACGAGCTTTCGAAACCGATACAGGCGGCTCGGCGGTCGGGCCAGGACGGTCTCGTCACTGAGGTAACGCTGGACATCCATGGCCAGGCCGATCGCGGTCTGGTAACGTCCGTTGCGGTCCTTCTCCAAGGCCTTCATCACGATCCAATCCAAGTCGCGCCTCAGCAACGCCTGGAATCTCGCGGGAGCCTCCCGCCGGCGGGCGCAGATCGCGGCCGATTCCTCGACGGACATTTTTTCAAGCTTGGCGGAGGGCCGGGGCGGCTCCTGCTCCCGCACCCTGCGCCGCATCTCGTCGAATCCGACGGCGAGGAGCTCCTTCTTGTTAAACGGCGTGTCTCCCGTCAGCAGCTCATAAAGCAGCGCTCCCAGACTGTAGATGTCGCTCCGGGTGTCCACATCCAGGCCGTTCATCCCCATCTGCTCGGGACTCATGTAGGCGGGCGTGCCGACAAAAAACTCCCCCGGGGAGGGCGCCGGCCGGTTCGTCGGAGTCTCGCCGCCGACCGCCTGGGAGATACCGAAATCGATGACCTTCGGCACGGCGGCGCCGTCGACCATCGTCACGACGACATTCGACGCCTTGATGTCGCGATGGATGATGCCCTTTTGGTGCGCATGCTGGATCGCGTGGCACACCTGGACGAACAAGGACAGGCGCTGGCGCAGGCCGAGGTGGTTCGCGTCGCAGAACTCCGTGATCTTCGCCCCCTCGACGAACTCCATCGCCAGATACGGCCTTCCGCTTTCGGTCGCGCCGGCGTCCAACACGTGGGCGATGTTGGGGTGATTCATCATGGCCAGCGCGTGCCGCTCGTCGTTGAAGCGGGCGATGAAATCCCGGGTGTCCATGCCCAGCCTGATGATCTTCAGGGCGACCTGCCGACGAACGGGCTCCTCCTGGTCCGCGAGATAGACCACGCCGCAGCCGCCCTCGCCCAACTTCCGGACCAATCTATATAAGCCGACCTGCGCCCCGATTTCCAATTCCGCTCCGGGCGCGGCGCCCGCCGACAGAGCGGCGCCGAGCTCCTTGGTGAACTCGGCCAGATTCACGCCCGGTTGGTGTTTCTCGAAAAAAAGCCGCGCCGCGCCGTGCTTGGCCAACATCTGTTCGACTCGCGTTCGCAGGGCCGCGTCTCCGCCGCAGGTCCCGTCGAGATAGGCCCGTCGCTCGTCGGGCTCGAGCTGCAGCGCGGAGCAGAACAGTTCCTCGGCCTTGTTTGTCAGCGCATCCATACACGGACTCGTGTCATGCCCGGCCAGACGGCATTGGTCGCCGACACGTCATGCTCCCGCGCTCAGTTTTTCCAACAGCCATAGCTTGGCGCATTCCCAATGCCGATAGACCGTGCGCTCGCCGATGCCCAGGGCCTCCGCGACCTCTTCGTTGGTCAGGCCGCCGAAAAATTTCAGCACCACGACGCGCGCCCTTTCGGCGTGAACCTGCTGCAGCTCCTCGAGCGCCGCGTCGATCAGCAGGATGGACGCATCGGGCGACGAGCCGGCGCACTCGAAATCCGCGATGTCCAACAGGACTTGTTTCCCGCCTCGCTTCGCCGCGCATTTCCGGCGCGCATGTTCGATCAGGATTCGCCTCATGGCCTCGGCCGCCGCGTGAAAAAAATGGGCGCGGCTCCGCCAGTTCTGCTCGTCGTCCTTCACCATCCGGATCCACGCCTCATGCACCAAGGCCGTCGGCTGCAAAGTGTGCCCCGCCGACTCGCGGGCCATGCGCGCCGCCGCCATGACCTTGAGTTCGTCGTAAACCAGCGGCAGCAGATCGTCGATCGCCCGGTTATCGCCACATCTCGCGGCGCGCAGGATCTGCGTCACGTCGCTCATGGGATCACCGAAAAGGCCGCCGGCCTTCCCGCGGATCGGCCTGCGTGAAGGCGCCGACCTTGGCGACATGCTTGGCGGCGAACGTGGCGCCCAGGCCCAAGTCAGCGCAAAACCGTCTTGAGGTAGCGAGGATCATCTCAGGGGGTGGGAACTAAGAAGCCGACCAAACCCTCGTCGAAAACGAGGCCTGGTCTGTGTTCGTGCGGGGTTGGGGTGCGGGCAAACTAGGCTCTCCTCGCTGGAAGGAAAGCCGTGAACGGGGGTAAGGGAGCAGGAAGAACAGGGGCGGGTTTTCCGTTACATCAACCTAAAGCGCGCCGCCGGCGCGCCCATTGGACGCCACCGCATCAAGGTCGGATGCGAAGCCAAGAGGTCGCGCGGCGCGCGCGGCCGGATCACCGCACCGGACCGAACACCGTGAACTCGGCCACGGCAGGGCGGATGCCTTTGGGATGCCCCAGGATCACCAACCGGGCGCGGCCCGCATTGGTCGGCTCGCACTCGCGATAATCGACAAGAAAGTCCTCCGTGCTCTCGCTGCGATCGATGATCGTCTTCCACTGGCCGGGCGCGGTCTCCGCCTCCACGCGGTAACGGAAGGCCCCGGGGTTTACCCCCTTGGGCGTATCCAGGCCGACATCACGCCAGATCACGCGCACGGCGCGGATTTCCGAGCCGGGAAACGAGGTCGTGAGCACCGGATGCGCATCGTCCTCGGCCGGCAGCCACCAGGTCGTCATCGAGTTGTCGACGACGCGCCGTCCGGCGGTGTTAGGCGCGCTGGAGCTGCCGAAGGTGGGCTCGCCGTCGTTGAGCGGCACCCAGGGCGTCGCGTCGGCTCCGCCGATGGGCTGCGGCGAGGAGGTCGCCGCCGGCACATAGAGATTGCCCTCTGCGTCAAACGTGGCCGGGTCCATGCCGATGCGACGCTCGAAACCATGCACGACCGCGGCCAGCACCGTGTAGAAGGTCCATAGGCGATCCCCCGGTCCGCGCACGATGCAGCCGTGGGCCGTGCCGGTGCTAAAACCCTCCGTGTTGCGGAAGATGGGATTGCGCGCCTGCGGCTTGAAAGGCCCGAGCGGCGAGTCGGAAACGTAGCATCCCATGGCGTAGGTGCGGAACTGCGTGCCGCCCGCGCAATACACCAGGTGGTAGCGCCCCTCGTGCTTGACCATCCAGCCGCCCTCCATCCAGCCGAGGTAGCGGTTTTGATTATGGTTGCCGACCGACTCCCACGGGAACGCGTGCGGATTGAACGGGATCATCTCCTGCGGCTCGCCCTTCGGCTGCGTGACGTCGGTCGCGTCGAGCTCCACGCCCCAGATGCCGCCGCTCGGCGTGCAGCCCCAGTAGAAAAACAGGCGCCCGTCGTCGTCGGAAAACAACATCGGGTCGATCATCACCGGAAGCTTTCCCGTCCCGAAGGGGATCTTCAGCGCGCCGATGGGACGGAAGGGCCCGAGCGGCGAGTCGCTCTCGTGAATCTCCGAGCCGGAGCCCATCAGGAGAAACCGCGTCCCGTGCCGCACGATGGTGGGCGCGTAGCCGAGGTCGCGCACGTTGAGCGGATGATGCTGCCAGGTCCGTCCTTCGTCGCGGCTCACCCACGCCATGTCGCAAGACGGGTAGAGATACCACGCGCCCTCGTGCCACAGCGCGGTCGGGTCGGCGAGTTCGCGGTATTGTTCCTTGAGCTCGGCGAACCACAGGCCGCCGTCGTTCGGCTCCCCTTTGTTGATCCAGCGGGCGAGTTTTCCCACGGGATAGTTGGGGATCGGGAGCGGGTTGCAATAGCGCTCGGGCGGGCGCGGCTCCGCGGCGAAGAGCGAGCCGGCGGCGAGGGCCGAAAAGAGGACGGAATAGGTGACAGGTTTCATATCAACAGCTGATCATTTCTCATTTCAGGTGGGGGCGGGTCCCTCCGCCCGTCGGCCGGCTGTCGCGCGGCGGGCGCAGGGACGCGCCCGCCCACCTCGGTGGGAATGTCCGATGAGCCCTGCGGCTTACTCGGTGATGACGTCGACCTCGGCGTAGCCGATCTCGTTGTTGCCGTCCGTGTTTCGCAGAGCCTGCAGCTTGATGTAGCGGCCCTTCACCGGAGCGAAGGTCTTGGTCTGCCAGACGCGGTTGTTTTTGATGTTCGA
>CAMLNJ010000029.1 GCA_946481225.1 uncultured Verrucomicrobiota bacterium
GCCCCCGCCCGCTCCGCCGGCCACGGAGCCCCCTGCCCCCGACTCCACGCTCGCTCCCGGCGAAGACGCGGCCCCCGCGCTCACGGACGCCACCCGCTCCCGGTTGCACGCCGATATCGAGGCCGCCTACACCACCTACGACGTCGCCGCCCTCCCCAAGCTCACGCCCCATCTCCGCCACCCCGACCCGGAGATCCGCGCCTTCGCCCGCGACGCGATCATACAGCTCGGCCACGCCGAAGGCGCCGCCCCCCTGCGCGCCGCCGCCCGCGCCGCCCGCGACCCGCACGAGGCCGCCGCGCTGGAAGACGCCGCCGCCTTCCTCGAGCTCCCCCCCGCGCCGGTCCTCTCCGCCGACTCCTTCCCGCCCGTCGCGAGGCAGGCCCCCGCCCCCGCCTCGCCCGCGCCCTCGTCCTGATTCCGCCCCGCCATGCGCGTAGCGCGCGGCGCCGCGTCCGATTTGGCGTCTTTCCCGGGCTTCGGCTCTGTTCCCTTCCTCCTCCGCCATCCTCCGCCCTCCCCCCGGTCCCGCCGGCCACCGCGTTCGGGCAATCTTCGCGTGAACCACCCACTATGAAAGCATCCTCCATCCTGCCGGTCCTGCTTCTTCCCGCCACCCTCCTCGCCAACCACGAAAACATCACCGACGCCGGCGGCCACGTCGCCCCGCTCAGAATCACTCTTTCTCTCAGCGAGTCCGTCGGCGGCTACCTTCTCACCGACGCGAAAAAAGCATCCGAGGCCGCCAGAGGCGCCACCTACCCCGACGACCTCACCTACGAGACCACCTACACCCCCGACGCCCTCGTCTCCGCCATCATGAACCCGTTCGGGTGGGACAACACCAAGGGCACCTACTACGTCGAACGCGTCACCACCAATGCCAGGAACCCGGCCGCCCCCGTCGTCACCGCCTCCGGCGCGCACAAGATCATCCGCACCCGCTACACCAACGCCACCCTCCTCGCCGATCTCGTCGCGCTCGGAAAAATCCCTTCTGTCGAGGGCTACCGCATCGTCGCCGTGCGCTTCGATCTGGACCACGAGGTCCACTACATGACCGCCGCCGGCTACAACACCCACATCAACGACCACTACTACTTCTTTGCCGAGAAAGGTGCCGACGATCCCGCCCCCGTCTTCCTCGGCGCCGAATACGGCGACATCTATATCCACAACCAGCTCGTCGGCCTCGACCGCGTCACCACCATCCAGTCGGGCAAATACGCCGACACCTTCACCGGAGACTCGGTCGAAGGCGGTTTCGACTACGCCCTTGCCTCGCTCAACTACGCCAACACCGCCGCCGGCGAATTCTTTTTCCTGCGCCCGGCTCCGGGTGACGGCGCTTTCTACCGGATCACCGCCCAAGGCATCTTCCGCTGGACCGAGCGCTATGACAGGACCCGTGGCTTTGTCGCCGTCGGCCCCATCATCGGCAGCAACCTCGTCGGCCCCGCCCAAGGCTACTTCGGCGTGCCGGACCAAGACCATCCCGGCATCTACCACCAATACACCCCTAACGCCGGCAACCCGGCCGTCGTCACCGGCTCCGTCAGGACCGGAGCCGCCACGCATTCCGCCAGCCTGTTGAAATACATGAACCAGATCCCGAACGTGATGCCGCACTAGGCGCCGAACCGCGCCCACGTTTTTCCAGCTTCGTCTGCCAGAACGCCGACCGGGCCGCCCGGCTCCGCCAAGTTGGGACCCGAACGCGTTTTTCCCGACAGGCGATTTACCTCGGGCCGTATCCCGGAGTTGTGGCAACGACCATCTTCGGCCGATTGCCTCCGCGGTGTAAGTCTCGCGCCCGGCGGGCGCTCCGCCAGCTCCACCGCCCCTCGGCCAAAGGCACCACGATCTATCGTGGCTCAGGCCATTTCACCGTCAGACATGTAAACACGCCGTCCGATGTAGGCCCGACCGCTGGTCGGGCCCGCCAGACCAACGGTCTGGCCTACAGGTTCGCGATCATCGGGTTGTTATACAGGGGGATGCGAAAGGTATCAGACCGCGCGCCCGCGACGGCGCCAAACAACCAAGGAGGCCAAGCCGGCGCCGAGCACCATACCATACGCGGAGGGCTCGGGAACGGGCTGCGTGTCGCCATTCCCGTTCATCGGCTTGATGATCGTGTCGAAACGAATGTCGTCGGTGGTGCCGCTCAAGCCACTGTAACCATAGGCGTCCTGATTGACCGATTGATTCTGCGTCGAGGTCACCGCCACCCAAACCGCATAGGTGCTGCTGGACAGAGAAAAACCGGCGCCATTCGCCGTAAGGGCGTTGTTAATGTCCTGCAGCGGCACCGCGAAGGTGACCATCGCGTCCAAGTTCGTCTGCGAAGCCTCCGCCTGGGTGGTCCAGCCGGGGTAGGTGCTGGCCCGGTTATCTGGCGGCACGGCGTTGGCGCCGCCATTTAACCCATTGTCGGTCACGCCATCGTCGATCCGGATCTGGCTGAAATTCGACCCTTCGACCAGATTCAACGCGTTGCCGTCCCCGTTGAGGGCCGGCTGCCCGGTGCGGTTAGTCGTGGGATAGGTTGTCGTGCCCCAGTCGGTCGTGCTCGGAGAAGTGTTGGAGGTCGCCGTCGCGAGCGCGTTGGGATAATTCATGATCATCCCGTATTGGTTGCTCTGCTGGCTGATGCCAATGTAGAGGTCGATCTTGCCGTCGAGGTTGCCGTCGAAGCCAAAACGAATGTTCACCACGTTGCCCGTGGTCTTATACTCGTTCATGATGGCCCGGAACGCCACGTGCTCCACGTTCGTGCCGCCATAGTTGATGGTGCCGAACTGGATGAAGAAGCCCGGATTAGCCACGCCACCGCTGACCGAACTCACAAAATCGGAATCGGCCTGCC
This sequence comes from uncultured Verrucomicrobiota bacterium, assembly GCA_946481225.1. Next base: position 2,870 of record CAMLNJ010000029.1, read on the forward strand.
CCGTCTGCTGATCGTTGGCCGGATCCAGCAGGATGCCGCTTTGGGATGTGGACGTGTTCGAGCTACTTACGGCCAAGACCGGCTTCCATGTGCCATAGGTATAGCCACCCGACCCGTCGCTCACCCGCGTGACACTATTCACGTCGATCACCGTGGCATAGGCGCCGAGAGGAGCCAGCGCAGCCGCCAACCAACGCCAAGCGCCGGAGCGGGTCAGGGAATAAGCGCGCACATTCGTATACATACTTTTTACTTATCAGTCCCTAGGGGGAAAACACCACAAATAAAATATACCTAGCCCAAATAGGCCCACATAAAGTAATCTATTGTTTTATAGGATCTTATGGACAACAAAACCCGACGCTTTACCGAATTATTACACCACCTCGCTTTTGCATCCACACGACATAAGGAGATTTTTTAGGCCCTCCAAGGTCTCTCGAACGCCACCTGCAACAACTCCCGAGGAAACGGCGTCTCCTTGCTCAGCAACAGCGTGGCGCGCACCCGGTTCCCCCGGTCCGGGTCACGAAGCCCCCTCGCCAGCAAGAGTGGCGGCGGAGAGCCGCCCGCAGCCCGATGACGACTGCTCCAGGCCGCTTCTTTCGTCGACCACCCTCCCGCCACGCTCATGCACCACAGCGCCACGCTCACGGAGCGCGAACCGGCCAGCTCGCCACGCAGCGCCAACTCCTCCAGCCGCTCGAATTGACTCTCGGAAAACCCGCCGCGCACCGCGACCGCCGCGACCCGCGACCAGCGACTTGGATTCAAGGGAAAGTCCCGAAACGACTCCAACAAATCGGCGGCCAACACGCCCCCCCGGGCCTGCTCGATCTCGTAATCCGCCAACCGCTGCTCGAAGGCCCCCAACCGGTCACGATGCCGGTTCACCCACACCAAGGCCTGCCCTGGATCTCCCGCATCCAACCACGCGTCCAGCCCCACCAGCACCTCCGCCGCTGCGAGCGAGCCCGCCTCCTCGCGCCGCGCCAGCGCCGACCGCAGGTCCTCCTTCCGTCCGTCCGCCGCCGCGAGCACGGCGTCGACAAGCCCGCGCGCCGGATTCGTATCCGTGTTTGGATACACCTCGGCCCGGATCGCCGCCCGCGCCTCCGGATCGACCATGGTCGCCGCCAGCCGGATCGAGTAAAGCCACACCCCCTCGCGCCCCTTTTCCGCCGCGAGCAGCCGCGACGACTGGCGTAGCAACTCGTCGAAACGCCCCTCCAGAAGCAGAAAATCGTGCACGAACCCCGCGCCGTCCAAGCCCGCCATTCTCGCCTGGGCGGCGGCTTCCTCGAAGCGCCCTCGCGCGGCCAGCATCCGCGCCAGTCGGATCTTTGGCGCGTCCGCCGAAGGCCGCCCCTCCAACGCCGCCAAATACGCCACCTGCGCCACTTCCATTTCCCCGCGCCGCTCCGCCTCCATCCCCGCCTCGAACAAGCGCTCGAAACGCCATTGCCGATAAATGCCCTGCGGTCGCCGGGCTTCCGGCACCCCCGGCGCGAAGGCCCACGCGAGCCCCCCCAGCACCGCCGCCACCGCCGCACCCGCCGCCCAAGGCCACAAAGAGACCCACCACCAGCGCCAGAGCGAGGACACGACCTCCGCATCCGCCCGCGCCGCATCCTCGGCGCACCCCCTCCCCTTCTCGCTCCCCATCTCGTTATCGCTCAGTCCATTCACGCTCATTGTAACTCCGCTCCACCCACCCCGTCGACGCCGCCTTCGCGTCCGTGAATATAAGATATTTCGCACATTTGATAAAAAATTTACTCCACCCGCGGCCCGAACTAAACAATAAACGCCCAAAATGCGCTCTATTCCTCCCGCTTCTCGCACCGCACGCCCCGGCGTTTCCCGGGCTCTCGCCTCCTCCTTGGGCGCCCTCGCCCTGCTCCTTTGCGCTCCTTCCGCCGCGCATGCCCAAAACGGCGGGGCCCAAGCGCCCTCCAACCTCTCCCGGCTTCTCGGCGGAGCGAAGATCCAGATGATCGACCCCGCCACCGGCCAGCCCATGCCTCAGGCCGGCATCGGCGCCGCGATCGACGACGACGTCTCTTCCGGCTGGACCCCCAATGTGGGCAAAACCCTCCTCCTGGTCTCCCTGCCCCAGCCCGCCGACCTGAGCTCCTTCGCACTCTTCGCCCCCGGCGCCGAGGGCTCCTACAAGGTCCACGTCCTCTCCGCCCCCGGCCAGGCCCTCGAGGCCGCCGCCTCGGGCCGGCCCACCTTCTCCGGCAACATCGCCGACGGCGCCGCCAAGGGCTCCGGCGCCGCGCAGGGCCAATATCTCCTCATCGAGCTCGATCTCTCCGCCACCGCCCCCATTTGCAGCCTCGACAGCATCGGCGTGCCGAAGCCCGGCGGCGACAACTTCGTCAGCGTCATCTCGCCCGTCAGCGGCGAGCAGAACAACGGCTCCGACAAGGACGGCGAAATCGTCGAGGTGAACTTCGCCGCCGAGGCCCTCGGCGCCAAAATCTCCGAAAACGCCGACCCCGCCCTCAAGGCCGTGATCGACGGCGACACCGCCACCAGCGGCACCATCGTCATCGCCGCCGACAAGAAGGAGCAGTCGCTCATCGACCTCGCCGCCGCCGTCGAGGTGAAACACGTCTCCCTCTCCTTCGCCGAGGCCAAGGGCAAGGTCACCTTCCTCGCCACCGACGAGGACAATCCCAAGGGACGCGTGATCGGCGAGGCCACCCTCGACGGCACCAGCAAGACCCTCACCATCGACGTCCCCGGCATCAGCGCCCAAGGCATCTCCATCCTCTGGGAATCCGCCGACGGCTCCCCCCTCGTCGTCGGCGAACTCGGCGTCTTCGCCCTCGCCCGCGTCCATCGCGAGCGCGCCGCGGACGATTCCTCGTCGCGGTTCCGCATCGATATCCCGAACGACACCGACAAGCCCAACACGCCCAAGCCCCCGACCAACAACCCGCTTCCCCCGAAGCCGCCCGGGCCTCCCGTGATCCTCCCTCCCGCCAAACCGGTCAGTGCCTGATCTTCGCCTCGTCGCCTCCCTGGGCCGCCAAGCCCGGGATTCGTGGGTCGCCGCTCTTGCGACGGCCCACGTCGTTTTTGCCTGGTTCGCCCCGTCCTGGGTCGCGCCGCTGGTCCTCCTCTGGGCCGGCCTCTTCGCCTGGCGCGCGGACATCCGCTCCGCTTGGACGCCGCGCGCGCTGCTCGCCGCCACCGGACTCCTCGCCTTCCTTGCCCTAAAGGATCTCGCCCTCCCCGGCCCCTTCGCCGCCGAGCTCGCGCGCCTCGACCCCGCCTCCGCGCCCACGCGCTTCCGCCAACCCGACTGGCCGGTCTGGCTCGTTTCCTTCGGGCGGATCGCCGCGCTCCTCCTCGCCCTCCCCGCCCTCCGCGGCCTGCTCGCCTCCGAACGCCGCGCCCGCGCGGCCGCCGCCGGCCTCGCCCTCGCCGTCGCCGGCCTCGCTTGCCTCCTCCTCACCCACCCCGAGGAGATCGCGGCCTACGGAAAGACCTTCCAGATCGGAGAAGTGGCCAGCCGAAACCCCGCCGCCGGCGTCTTCGCCCTAGGCGCCCTGCTCGCGTTCGGTTGCGGACTCTCCGCCTGGCGGACGGGCCGCCGGAGCTCCCTGCTCTTCTTCGCCTCCGCCCTGCCCCCGGCCGCCGCCGTCCTCGCCCTCGGCTCCCGCGGCGGCGTCCTCGCCCTCGGCGCGGGCGCGGCCTTCCTCCTGTATCAGGAGAATCGTTACAAACTCGGCCGCGTCGCCGGCCTCCTCGGCGGCCTGGTCGTCCTGCTCCTCCTCTTCGCCCCGGGCCCGCTCGCCCGCCTCGCCGCCGAGGGCGAGACCTACCGGGCGGAGCTTGCCGCCGCCAGCGTCCGCGCCCTCGCCCACGCCCCTTGGGGCGGCCTCGGCCTCGGCGGCTTCGCCCCCGGCTTCGCCCTTTTCGGCGGCCACATGCCCGCCGAGGGCATGCGTGTCATCCACCCCGACTGCGGCTGGGTTCTCCTCCTTGTCGAATGGGGCCCGCTCGGACTCCTCGCGCTTGCGCTCGCCGCCACCGCCCTCCTCCGCGGCGCCTCCCCCGCCGACGACGGCGCGCCCCGCCTCGCCGCCGGCGCCGGCCTCGTCGCCTGGGCCGTCGCCGCGGTGGGCGACGCCTCGTTTCACCGCACCGAGCTTCTCGTCCTCGCCCTTCCCCTGCTCGCCCTGCGCTTTCCTCCGACGGAAGCCGAAAACGAACCCCGCGCCGCACCGCGCCTCGCTCCCGTTTTCGTCACAGGGCTCGCGCTCGCCGCCCTCGCCGCCTGCCTCCAGGGCGAAGCCCGCGTCCGCGCCGCGCGCGACCCCGCGAAATCCGACGAGCGCCTCGCCGCCGCCCTCCCCCTCGATCCCGCCGTCCGCCACCTCGCCGGCAACCGCGCATTCGAGCGCGGCGACCTGCCGCGCGCCGCCGCCGAATACACCATCGCCGCCGCGCTCGATCCCGCCAACACGGTGGCGATCCAAGCCTACGCCCGCGCCCTCTCCGACGCGCGCCCAGACCTCTCGCTCCCACTCTGGCGACGGCTTTTTTCCGGGGCGACGCTGCGAGTCGAGGGCTTGGTCGCGGAAGAACTCGCGCGCCCCGGCGCCCGCGACGCCTCCTTCTGGTTCCGCGCGCTCTCCGATCTTCCCGCGCTCTGGGCCATGCCCGCCGACACCGATCTCCGCGGCGCCCAGGCCGCCTACGAACAGTGGCGCCGCCTCGCCGCGCCCGCCCGCGCCGCCTCGCCGTGGCGATCCGTGCTCGGCGCGAGCGCCCGCTGGGGCACCGCGCGGCAATTCACGGATTGGCTCCGAGACGCCGCTCCGGCCCGCCAGCCCGCCGCCGCCATGAAAGGCGCGGAGATCCTCCGCCGCCGATCACGCGACGACCTTGCCTGGCTTTGGCTCGCCTACCAATTGCCCGCTCCGCCCCCCGCCGCCCCTCGCCCCGCGGATCCCTCCTTGACCGCCATCGTGCTGGCCAACCCCGACGACGCCGTCGCCGCCTCGCGCCTGCTCGATCAGACCGGATCGCCCGAGGAGCGCATCGCGCTTCTTCGACGCTTCGTCGCACGACCAAAGATCCCCGCCGCCTTTCGCGTGCGGCTCGCGCACGAGCTCGACGCCGCCGGCCGCCGCCCCGAGGCGCTCGCCACGCTCGCCTCCGCCGCCGACGAGCTCGCCCGCGGGAATTGAACGTCTTTCAAACATACCAAACGGCGGCAACGCCGCGCTCGGTGTGTGCGCGCCATCCCACGCACAACATGCAAGGTTGTCGCGCGCGTCCCTGCGCGCGCTGAAGTGGAGTGGTCGACCCAATCCGCGGGCGGGAGAACCCCACCCAACCACCGGAAGTCCGAAAGCCCGGGAAGGGCTATCAGGCACGATGATAGGCGTAGTGGTAGGAGTAGTAGTAACGGCCGCCTTCGGGACGGACGCGGTTGAACACCAGGCCCACGTCGGTCGCGCCACGCAGCCGCACCGTCGCCACGGCCTTCTGTGCCTGGCGAAGCGGCGTGTGGCGCATGCGCACGACAAACAGCACGCGGGTCGCCATCGGCAGGAAATGACCGGTGTCGTCCACCGGCCCGACCGGGGCGGAGTCCAGGATCACCACCTCGAAGCGCTCGCGCATCCGCGCGAGGCAGCCCGTGATGTCGCTCGTGCTGATCAGCTCGTTCACATGGTTCAACGAGGTGCCGGCGGCGACCATCGAGAGATTCGGCTCCGAGGTGGGACGCAGCACGGAATCGAGGTCGGCCTTCTCCTCGAGCAGCTCGCATAGGCCAGGGCTCATCGAACCGACCGAAAGGGCGCGGTGCAGGCGGCCGCGGCGCAAGTCGCCGTCGACGATGAGCACCTTCTTGCCGGCGCGGGCGAAGGCGCGGGCGAGGTTCAGCGCGATCTCCGACTTGCCCTCCGAGGGCAGCGCGCTGGTGACGAGGAAAAGCGGCGCGCGCTCGGTCGGAACGCCCATCGAGACGATCGAGCGCAGGCGGCGGAAAGCCTCCTCGAAAATCGACTCCGTGAAACGCCGCCGGCCCGCCGAGGCGGGTCCGGAAGGCAATTGCGGCACCTCGACGAAGCCGCGACAGCCAAGACGCTCCACCGTCTCCTCCACCGAGTAGCTGCGCTGGTCGAGCCGCATCGCGAGCAGGAGCAGGCCGAAGCCCGCGGCCACGCCGGCGAACATGCCGGACATCAGGCGCGAGCGAAGCGCGCGATCCACCGGACTAGCCGGGGACGCGACCTGGAGAATCTGCACCAGCTCCTGGTCCAGACCCTTGCGGGCGTCGAGATTCTGCAGCGAACCGAGCAGCCGGTCGTAAAGTCCGCGCGTGCGCTCGAGCGAGGTGCGGATCTTCTCGTATTCCGCCTCGATGCGGGACGACTCGAGCGAACGGCCCTCCCACTCCTTGACCGATTTGTTCAAGCCCTCGAGCTCGGCCTCGATCGCCAGCCGCTGCTCCTTGCGGCGGGAATTCGCGCGCCCGGCTCCGAGCGCGACGACCCGCTCGACGCGCGCAATATCCTCGTTCAAGCGGACGATCTTCGGGTGGACCGGCCGCAGGCCGCGCAGCAAGGTCTCGCGCTCCTGCGTGAGCTCGTCGAGGCGGGTGCGCGCCTGGGCGAGCTCCGGCGGCTCCACGATGCTCACGCCGCCGTTCGCGCTGATCTCGGCGCCGCCGCCGAGACCGTTTTCCGCCACCGTGCGTTCCCAGGAATCCATCACGGAGAGCCGCATCCGCAGCGCCGCCTCGCGGGATTTCAGCTCGGCGAGGAAACGCGCGCTCTCGACCGACTGCTGTTCCCAATAGGTGATGTTGTTGCGCTCCTTGAAACGGAGCAGCTCCTGCTCGCGCGCCGAGACCTCCTTCTCCATGCGACCCAGCTCCGCGGCGATCTGCTCGATCGTCGTCTGCGATGTCACCATGCGGCGCTCGCGTTTGAATTGGGTGAACTCCTCCATCAGCGCGTCGAGAAAGACGCGGCAGTAGTCGGAATTCCCGCCCGTCGCGGAGAGCGAAAAGATCGTGGTCTGCGGCACCACGCGGATATCGAGGCTCGCATCGCCTTTCAGTCCCGGCCGCTCGAGCTCCACACGCTGGCGCGCGCGGGAGAGCACCTCCTGGCTGCGCATGATCTCGGCCTGCGTGCCGAGGTAGTTCGCCAGCTCCTCGGAGTAGGCGCTCGAGGCCTCGGGCACGTTGACCCGGCCGCTCACGAACATGCGCGACGAGGAGACGTAGGAGACCGGTTCGCGGACCGCGCGAACGTAGGACCACAGGGCCCCGGCCGCGGCGCCGAGCACGACGAGCCAGACATGGCGCCAGGCGCGCGGCGAAATGAGCGGCGTCTGCTGGGAATCCGCGGGAGAGGGCGTGGAAGGAGTGCTCACCAGTTCACCATCTTCTCGTCGACGATGATGAAATCGCCGTCCATGAGCTGCACGTCCTTGTCGATGCGGCCTCGGTTAAGGACCTCGCGCAGGTCCACCTTGATGGTCTTCGTCTCGGCGCCGTCGCGGCGCACGATCCGCACGTTGCGGGAATCGGCGAAGTCCGCGAGCCCGCCGGCGGCGAGGATCGTTTGCCCGAGGGTGGGTTTCTCCGAAAGATCGATCTCGAGCGGGCCCACGCGGCGCACCTGGCCGGCGAGATGCACGCGACCTCGGTTGACCGCGCCCTGGCTGAAAGCGAGCACCTCCACGCGCACCGTCGCGCTGAGGTAGAACTTCGCCTCGAGCTCCGTCTTGATCGACGTCACGAGGTCGGGAAGCAGGCGGCCCGCGGCCTTCATCGGGCCGTAGTAAGGGATGTCCACCATGCCCGTGTTGCTGATCGCGAGCTCCACGGGATTGTCTCCGTCCTCCACCACTTGGTAGCGCAGACGGTCGCCGACGGCGAGCGGGCGACTCTCGGGCGAGGGCGACTCCTCGGCGCGCGCCACCAAGGCGAACGCGAGCAAGAGGAGGGTGGAAAACGGGGAGCGGCGAGGCACGATCAGAAGGTGTAGCGCAACGAAAAGTAGAGGCGGTGCTGCGAATAGTCAGCCCCGGACACGTCGGAGAACTTTTCGTAGGTGGTGGCACCCACGCTCAGATCGAGCTTGCGGCCGAGCGGGCGGCGGGCTTCCACGCCCAGATTAAGGCGGGTGAAGTCGTCGCCGGTCGGGCCGGAGACGGACACCCATTGCCAGCTCACCGGAACCACGATCTCCCAGCGGTAGACCGAGCTGATCTTCGCGGTGACGGAAAGCTCGGTGATCTCGTAGAAATTCGTGCCGTAGCCCTCGTCGATGTCGTGGCGCGCCTGGACCGTGTAGCTGAAATTCTTGCGCAACTGATGCGAAAGCGCCGCCGACGCGTAGAACCCATCGAAGTCCTCGGTGTCGCTGATCGAGCCGCGCTGATCGTAGTCGGTGAACTGGAGGCCGGCCGCCGCTTCGGCGCTCACGCTGCGGCTGAGCGCCTTCTGCCCGAAGACGCCGACGGTGCGCGTGGTCGAGTTGTTCTGGATGCGCTCGTCGTAGTCGTTTGTCGCATACGAAGTCGAGACGCCGACCGAGGTGGCCGCCGCCAGCGGGAAGACCGCGCGCAACCCGACGCCGTAGCTCCAGTGGTCGATCTGCGAGTTCGCCCCCTCGGTCGCAAACTGCCGCCCGACCGTGGGAGTGACCTGCCAGATCACGCGGTTCATGTCCCAGTCGGCCTGTATGCCGGCGTAGCCGTTGAAGCGACCGAAACGCGCGGTGCCGCTTGGGCTGACGGGACTGTCCACCGGGTCCTCGCTCAGCTCGGCCCGCACGAAATTGCGGATGCGCACAGGGCCGGTGAATATCGTGAAACTCGTCTCGGTGCCGGGGAGGATGCTGTTGTAGTTCTCCGAACCATCGATGCCCGCGAGGTAGCTGAGGTGCTCGAGCGAGGCGTCGAACTTGAGCTCGTTGCGCTGGCTCACCGGATAGCGAACGCTCGTCGAGACGCCGGCGCGCAAAGCCAGGCCCTCCTCTCCGTCGGACGTCAGCTTCACGTTGTCGTTGAACTCGAGCCCGCCGTAGACCGCCGTGGTGAAAGTCAGCGTGCCGCCTTCCGAGCCATGCTGGCCGCCCCCCGTCACGGCGTCGGGCATCACCGTCGACTCCCGCACCCACATCTGGGCCGCGCTCCACGGAGCGGACGCCAGCAGCAGGGCCGCCGCGGCGCGAAGGCGCCGGCTCCTCCCTCCTCGGCGAGCGAAATAGGCCAAAGCAGACTGGAGGGCCGGCAGGGATCGGAAATGCGAAGTAGAAGAAGCCATGGGACGACAGGAGCCGGAAGATTCAGCCGTTTAAACCCGACCAAATGTCAATAAATCATGAAGCACATCTAATCCCGGTGGTAATTAGCCGCTTATTTACTCGCAAATCTACCCACAATCATCTCCCTCCGAAAACTCGGGCTGCCGCCGACGCCCGGCCGTCCCGGCCCCGATAACCTGGGGGAGCTTCTCCGCGATCTGCGGCCAACCTGCTCAGCTCATGTTTTGGCGGGATTTCGGCGCAAACGCTTTCCCGCTTCCCGCGTCGCCCGCTTCCACGCTCACTCCCGTTCGTTCCCGCATTTAACCTCTATGAGCACGTCCGCCCGTCCGAAAAAAGTCGCCCTCCTCACCGCCGGTGGCCTCGCGCCCTGCCTCAGCTCCGCCGT
>CAMLNJ010000030.1 GCA_946481225.1 uncultured Verrucomicrobiota bacterium
TTGAGGGTTCGCAGATTCAACGGATGAGGAAGGCGGCGGCGGACAGGCCGTGCGATTTTTCACCACGCGCCGAGGGTGTCGTAACGAAAGGTCATCGTCGCGGGATCGTAGGTCTTGACGCGGCTCACGTGCCCGTCGGCGAAAAGAATCGCTTGGGTGCCGTCTGAAAAGAGGGTGCCGCGGGCCGGGTCGAGGCAGTTCTGGGTGTAGTCGTCCTTGTCGTAGTCGGGTTCGCCGAAGCGGTAGTTGGTTTCGCCGGCGAGGATGAACTGGGTGGGAAACCGGATCCGCGCGCGCTGGACGGCGGCCTGGCCCCCGGCGGTCACAAAGGCGGCTCGGGCGCCGAGAAAATAGGCACTGCCCTCGCGTTCGAAGCGCGGCGTGAGGAAGAATTTCTGGTCGGCGGAATAGGGGCGGAGCTGCTGCGTCCATGCCATCTTGGCCGGGTCGGTTTCGTCGAGCTTCCAGTCGACGGTGTTGGTGGCCTTCGGAAAAAGGTCGCGGTGCTCGTCGGCGAAGAGCGAGAGCGCGAGATGGATCTGCCGTAGATTGGAAACGCTGGCGGAGGCCTGCGCCTTGGCGCGCACCATGCCGACGACGGGGATCAAAATGCCCGCGAGCACGCCGATGATCGCGATGACCGTGAGAAGCTCGATCAGGGTAAATCCGCGGGAGATGGCGCGCGGCGGTCGCATGCGTTCGAGGAGGGCGAAATCGGTGCGAGCGTCAACGCTTCGGGACCGGAGCCTTGCGGGCGCCTCGCGTTCCACGGCGAATCCGGTCGGGGCCCTCGGGCGAGGACCGGAGGCGGAGACGAGGCCCGGCCCGGTCGGGGGCCGGCCGGTCCGGACGAGATTGGATGCCATGGCCGCGGACGCCCGCGCGGGCGTGTGTCGCTCGCAAAACGGCATCGGCCGCATAAGGTGCGGGCCCGGTATCGTCATGACTTTCTGGATACTCATACCCGCCGCCGGCCTTTTTCTTTTTTTCACGCTGCTGCCCCTGTCCCGGGGGACGGCGTGGTGGATCCGGGGCGCCGACTTCCCGCGGGTGCAGTTCTCGGTGTTCGGGCTGGCGGTCTTCGCCGCCACGCTTGGCTTGCTCGACCGAAGCCGGGCGCAGACCTGGTGGCTCGCAGGCGCGACAGTCGCCGGGCTCGTCTATCAAGCGGTGTGGATTCTGCCCTATACGCGGCTTTTTCCCCGGGAGGTGAAGCCGGCGCGCGGCGGCCGTGGGGCGGAGCGCGTCTCGATCCTTTCGGCGAACGTCCTGATGACGAACCGGCGGTCGAATGATTTTCTCCAAATCGTGCGGGAGGCCCGGCCGGATGTGGTGCTCACCCTCGAAACGAACGCCCGCTGGGAGCACGATCTGCGAAGTTTGGAGGCGGATTATCCCCACCGGCTCCGCTGTCCCTTGGAAAACCTCTACGGGATGCACCTGTATTCGCGTTTCCCACTGGAGGACGCGAAGATCCAGTTTCTCGTCGAGCGGCAGGTGCCTTCGATGCACACGCTGCTGGCGCTGCCTTCAGGACGGCGAGTCGCATTGCATTGTCTGCACCCGGCGCCGCCGAGTCCCGGCGAAAATCCGACCTCGCGCGAGCGGGATGCGGAGTTGGTGATGGTCGGGCGCAGTGTCGCCGAGGCGCGCCATCCGGTGATCGTGAGCGGCGACCTGAACGACGTCGCTTGGTCCGCGACGACCCGGTTGTTCCGGAAGGTGAGCGGACTGCTGGATCCACGCATCGGACGCGGAATGTATAACACCTTCCACGCCGGTCACCGCCTCTTCCGCTGGCCGGTGGATCACTTTTTCCACAGCAAAGACTTCACCTTGGTGCGGCTGCGGCGGTTGCCGGCCTTCGGCTCCGATCATTTTCCCGTGTTTTGCGAGGTGGAACTCGCGCCGCTGGAGGGTGCGGATCAGGAGGCGCCAAAGGCGGACGCGGAGGACCACAGGCAGGCGAGGGAGAAGATGCGACGGGAGTCCGTCTCCAGCCAAGAGGTCCATCGTCCCGGCGAGGGCGCGTAGTTGCGGATGCAGGCGGCCCTGGCCCCGCCGCCCGGGGCCGGGGCTTTTGGGAGCCTGGTCGATCGCGGGCCCGTAAGCCGCCCGGTTCTCGGGGGCCTTCAGCCGTGCCGGGATTTTTTCCCGAGAGCGGCGCCGAGCGTGTCGGCGGCGTGGGCGCCGCGCCGGCCCATGGGTTTTTCCGGGTGATCGGTCGTGTCGCGCACGGTCTGGCGTTCCATCTCCGAGTCGAACTCGGCGCCGAGAAGGACGACGTAGGACGTGAGGAACAGCCACATGAGGAAGGCCACGATCGCGCCGAGCGAGCCGTAGGTGCCCTCGTAATCGCCAAAGCGGGAGAGATAGAGCGAGAAGGCGGCGGACCCGAGCATCCAAAGGACGGTCGCTCCCACCGCTCCCCCGCTGACCCAGCGCCAGCGGGGATTCTCACGGCTGGCGCCGTAGCGGTAGGCGACGGAGAGGCCGAAGGCGAAGAGCGCGGCGAGCAGGGGCCAGCGCAGGATGTTGACCAGCAGTGCGGTTTCGTCGCCGCTGATCACACGCAACACGGCGGGGAGCACGGCGACGAGGCTTATGACGAGCAAGGCTCCGACGATGCCGGCGAGCGTGAGAACGAAGGCCGTGAAGTAGAGCCTCACGACACCGCGCCGTTCCTCCTCGTCGTAGGCGATGTTGAGCCCGGTGACGAGGGCGGTCGTCGCCTTCATCGCGCCGAAGAGGGCGATGGCGAGACCGAGCACGGCGCTCCAGCCGGCGCTTTCGTTGTCGGCGGTCAGCCTGGAGAGCTGCTCCTCCAGGATAGGGCGCGCCTGCGCGGGAAGGATATGGGCGATCGACTCGATGTGTCCGGAGACGGTGGCAGGGTCGTTGACGAGTGCATAGATGGCGACGAACGCGGCGAGGGCCGGCACCATCGCGGTGAAGGCGTAGAACGCCATGCCGGCGGCGACGATCGAGAGGTTGTCTTCGCTCAGTTGCCGGAAGGTGCGGTGGATGATGTCACGCCATCCGGGGGGCGGAATCTCCCCGGGCTTGTTGGCCTGGCGTCCTCGTCCGCGTTCGGAAAACTCATGCGGAGGCGCCTGATTGGCGGAGTCGGCCGCAGGGGCGAGGGAAGGCGTGTTTTCGTCTTTGGCGGGCGACATGGCGAAATGGGGGAGGCGGCGGGTTGTGTGGATCGGCGCCACTCACTGTGCTCGCACTCGCGTTGACGGGACATCCGACCCTCGCCCGAGAAAGGGTGGGGCGCCCGGCCTTTTGGGAGGGTCGGGCGAGGCGCCACGATCGACGTGGCGAAAAAAGACAAAACCTGTCCGCCCCGCGGGGTGTCGTTCGTCGTGGAATCGAGCGCCTCGCTCGCTTTGCTATGCCAACCTCCCCGACCATGAGCACCCACACTATCCGTCTCCACCGCGTCCTTCGCGCCGCCCCTGAGAAAATCTATCGCGCCTTCACCGAGGCCGACGCCATGGCCAAGTGGCTTCCGCCCTATGGCTTCACCTGCAAGGTCCATCACCTCGACGCCTGCGTCGGCGGAAGTTTTCGGATGTCGTTCACGAACTTCACGACCGGGGGCAGCCACTCCTTCGGCGGCGAATACCTCGAACTCACGCCCCACGAGCGGATCCGCTACACCGACAAGTTCGACGATCCCAACCTGCCGGGCGTCCTGGAGGTGACGGTGACGCTGAAAAAGGTGCGTTGCGGCACCGAGATCCATGTCGAGCAGGCGAACGTGCCGGCCGTCATCCCAGCCGAGATGTGCTATCTCGGCTGGCAGGAGTCTTTCGCCCAGCTGGCCCAGCTCGTCGAGCCGGAGATCCCGAACTGATCCCGCGTTCCTGCCGGCATCATCTCGGGTGGCGCCGGGATGTGTTTTCGGGGCGCCGGCCGCATGCGCCCGGGGGCGCGGCCGGCTAAGATTTATTTCCGGCCGGCCGCGAGGGCCGACACGCCGACACCGAGACCCGGAGACCCTCATGCTGCGCTACCGAAATCTCAACGGCGATTCCGGCGTCGAGGCGTTCTCCGTGGAGCCGCGCGCGATCACGGTTCGCTTTCGTGGCGGCGCCACCTACCGCTACACCCACGCGGCGACCGGGCGGGACGAAGTCGAGGCGATGAAGGATCTCGCGCTGCTCGGGCGGGGGCTGAGCACTTTTATCAGCACGCGGGTAGGGAAACGATATGAGCGCAAAGTGGCCTGAGACGCCCGATGGATGCGGCTGGGCGGTGCATGCCTCGGAGGAATCCCCGGGAGGATTCTAAGCGCGGCTCCAAGTCGACTTGTCGCCTGGAGCGGCTTTTTTCCCGCATGGATTTCGCATGCCCGCTGAAGGATTACCGCGTGGAGCCGGGAAAGAAGATCGATCTGGCGAAGCGGGCGACGGGCGTCGCTCCGCTTTACGCGACCAAGGAAAACTACCGCGACCTCCTCGCCCAATACCGGGACGAGATCGGCGACCTGCAACGCGTGCTGTATGCCCATAACCGATACGCCTTGCTGCTCGTCTTCCAAGGCATGGATGGTTCGGGCAAGGACGGGGCCATCCGCCATGTGATGTCGGGCGTGAACCCGCAGGGCTGCCAGGTGTTCAGCTTCAAGCGACCGAGCGAGGCCGAGCTTGATCATGACTTCCTTTGGCGCACGACGCTGCGTCTGCCGGAGCGCGGGCGGATAGGGATTTTCAACCGTTCCTATTACGAAGAGGTGCTGGTCGCCCGGGTGTTGCCGGAGGTGCTGGCGGCCCAGCGCCTCCCGGCGGAGTGCTTGAACCCGAAAACCATCTGGAGGGATCGCTTCTCCGACATCGTCAACTTCGAGGACTACTTGGGCCGCAACGGCACGCGGGTCGTGAAGTTTTTCCTGCACATCTCGAAGGAGGAGCAGCGTCGGCGCCTGCTGGCTCGGATCGACGAGCCGAAGAAAAATTGGAAATTCGACCTGGGCGATTTGGGCGTGCGGAAGCGCTGGGACGACTTCCAGGCGGCTTACGCCGAGGCGCTCGCGGCGACGAGCACGGAGCGGGCGCCTTGGTATGTCGTGCCGGCGGACGACAAGCATAACGCGCGGCTGATCATTTCGCACATCGTCACCCGGAGCCTGCGGGAGTTGCGCATGGGCTTTCCCGAGGTGACGCAGGAGCAACGCAAGCGCCTGAAGGCGGCGCGGCGGGAACTGGAGCGGGCCGGGGATTGATGTGGGTCGAGAAAACGCGGCGGCTGGATGATTTTTCTGTCCGCCTTGTTCCCGGCCTTTTTCTTTCTGCGCCCCATGTCGCACGAAAGCCTCGAAGTCCGTCCCTGTTCGCTGCCCCGCCGCGTCATCGGCCTCGACACCCGCGTGCTGACGGTGCCGGACGGCTGGGACCTGCTGCCGCCGGGCGACGCCGCGCTTAGCCGGCGGATCAAGGAAGACGGCCCCAGCTGGACGGTGATCGAGCCAAAGGGCCGCAAACGTTTTTCGCGGGGCATTTGGGCGCCGGCGGCCCGGATCGCGGCCTTGCGCACCGAACTCGCGCTCGAACGCCAGGATCCCGCCTACCAACGCAAGCTCGACGCGGGTCGCCGCCGCCGTGCGGAGGAGCAGGTCGCGTATGTCGGCGAATTTCGCGATGCGGTCCTGGCCTTTTTGAACTTTCATCCGGCGCATCGGGCGGCGGCCGAGACGATGGCGAGCCTCATCGCGGAGCATGCGACCCCGGTCGGCAGCGGCACGGTAGCGCGCACGGAGCGCATTCCGGTGGAGGAGCGGGCGGAGGCCGCGACCATCGCCTGGATGCGGCATCAGACCACAGGCTACGATAACATGGTCATACCCCGCGTCGCGGGCAGGCGCCGCGAGGTTCGTCGCATGCTCGCCCAGCGCTCGGTGCAGTTGCTCGCCCGCTATCGCCGCGGCGAGGTGATCGAGCGCGCCGGTTGTCCGCTCGCGCAGGCCCTGTCGGCGCGGAGCGCGTAGCCCGGGTCAACGCCGGGCTCTCGATCAGGCGAGACCCTTGGCCTTGAGCAGCGCGGCGAGTTCGGCCTGGTCGGCCTGGCCTTGCACGGTGTTGAGGAGGCCGAGCACCTTCAGGCGATCCTCGGGCCCGCAGCTGGAGATCTCGACCATCCAGTCCTCGGACTTGGGGGCGGAGACGATGACTTCGTCGGACCAGGCAATGACCTCCGCGGCGTCGATGACGCCGGAAGTGATGCCCTTGATGTAATACTCGGCCTGGGTGCGGTAGTTCATGGAGGCGGCGACTCTTGGCCGCGACGGCCGTCTGCCAAGGGCGAAAGACGGTGTCTCGTCCAGCGACGATAGAATCCGTGAACAAACCGACCGCGGGCGAAGCTTGGCTTTGCGGAACGAGGAGCGCGCCCCACAGTCGGCGCATGGCATCCGCCCAACTCGCCCTTCAAGCCGTCGAATTCGCGCATCCGGGGATGACCGCGCCCTTGTTCACGGATCTCACGGTGCAATTTCCCTTCGGCTGGACGGGCGTCGTCGGACCCAATGGCGCGGGCAAGACCACGCTGCTCAAGGTCGTCACGGGCGAACTCGCCGCGCAGGGCGGCGCGGTGCATCGGCAGGGGCCGGCCCTCTATGTCGCGCAGCGCACGGACGATCCGCCGGAGCAGTTCGAGGATTTCATCTGGGCGCCCGACGCCACCGTGCTCAAGGCGCGGCTGCGCGTGGGCGAGGACTGGCCGGAGCGCTGGTCCACGTTGAGCCACGGCGAGCGCAAACGCGCGCAGATCGCGGTCGCCCTCTGGCGCGAGCCCGCGGTGCTCGCCCTCGACGAGCCGAGCAACCACATCGACGCCGACGCGCGCCATCTACTCACGCAGGCGCTGGCCGATTTCGCCGGCATCGGCCTGCTCGTGAGCCACGACCGCGCCTTGCTGGACGAGCTCTGCGCTCAGTGTCTGCTCCTCGACCCGCCTTCCGCGGTGCTGCGGCCCGGCGGGGTAAGCGAGGCGCTGGAGCAGCAGGAAAACGAGGAAAGCGCCGCCCGCTCCGCCAACGACGCCCTGCGCCAGACGGAGAATCGTCTTCGCGCCGAGGCGCAGCGCCGCCGGGTGGTCGCCGACCAGAAGGCGGCGGCTTCGCGCGGCTCGCGGCAGAAGAAGATCCCCGCCAACGACCACGACGGGCGCGCCCAGCGGAGCCTTGCCAAGATGACCGGCAAGGACGCCTACGCCGGAAAGATGGTCGCCCAAATGCGCCAGCGAGCCGGCAAAGTCGCCAAGGAGCGGAGCGGCATCGCGGTGAAGAAACGCTACGAGACCGGTATCTGGGTGGACGGCGCCTCTTTCATGCCGCGCGACTTCCTGCTGCGCCTCCCGGCCGGCGAGTTGCCGCTGGGCGGCGGGCGGCGTCTGCATTTCCCCGATCTCGAGATCGGCGGCGCGAGCCGCATCGCGCTGACCGGCGCCAACGGGCTCGGCAAGAGCACGCTCGTCCGGCATGTGCTCGCGCATCTGCGGCTGCCGGAGGAGAAGCTCGTGACCGTGCCGCAGGAAATCTCCGCGGAGGATTCGCGGGCGCTCCTGGAGTCGGTCAAACGCCTTCCCAACGAGGAGCTCGGGCGCGTGATGATCACGATCAGCCGCCTCGGCTCGCGTCCTGCCCGCCTGCTCGAAAGCGCGCTTCCGAGCCCGGGCGAGGTGCGCAAGTTGCTCCTCGCGCTCGGCATCGTGCGCGGTCCGCACCTCATCGTGATGGACGAGCCGACCAACCACATGGACCTGCCCGGCATCCTCTGCCTGGAGCAGGCGCTGGCCGAATGTCCGTGCGCCGTGCTGCTGGTGAGCCACGACGAGGACTTCCTCGAGAAGATCGCGGAGACCGAATGGCACCTGGAACGCGACGACGCCGGCGACACGCGATTGGGGACCAGCGGGTAACTATACGATCACGAAAGATCGCGGCGGCGGCGGACGGGAACGCGCTTGGCCTCCGCCTCCGGATCGCCTCAGTTCGCCGACCATGAGCGTGCAGCATCACTTCGCCCCGGCCGGAACGGATACCGCCTCGTTTTACGCGGCGCTGAACGCGGAGCTCGACGCGCACCTGGCGGGCGAGCGCGACTGGCTGATCAATCTGGCCAACGCGTCCGCGCTCCTCGCGTTGCGCCTGCCCGAGCTCAACTGGTCCGGATTCTACCTCTGGCGCGGCGGAGCGCTCCTGCTCGGGCCCTTCCAAGGCAAGCCGGCCTGCACGCGCATCAAGCTCGGCCGCGGCGTGTGCGGCACGACCGCCGCGCGTCGTGAGACGACCGTGGTGGCCGACGTGCATTCCTTCCCGGGGCACATCGCCTGCGATCCGGCCTCGGCCAGCGAAGTCGTGGTGCCGCTGCTTGCCGGCGAGCGCCTGCTCGGCGTGCTCGATCTCGACTCGCCGCGCACGGGTCGGTTCAGCGAGGCGGACGCGCGCGGGCTCGAGGAGTTTGCCCGCCGCCTTGTCGTCGGGACCGACTGGCCCGAGTTGGGTTGATAGAAAGAACCCGGCGGCTGTCCGGGATCGCCGGTTTCGTCCGTTGTCTTTCCGCACACCCTGTTGGAACCGGCTTTTCGCAGCCTCGTTTGGGATCGGACGGAGAAACACGTTGTGTTGCCGGCGGGCCGGTGGGAAAACCACGAATGAAAACCAAGACCGTCACGTGGCAGGAACGCTTTGGCCTGAGCACTTGCGCCGCGGATCAGGTCGAGAAGGCGATTCCGGCGTCCGCGCTCGGAATCGCGGTGATCTACGAGAAGGAAACCGAGGGCGACACCATCTTCCTGGTGGTCGAGTCGCGAGCCGGCAATCTGCGCAGTCTGTGCTTGAAACGGCTGGAAACCGCAAAACTGCCGCCGATCGCAACGCTGACCGTGTCTTTTTGCGCCGAAGCTTTGAGTGATCAGTCGCCCGAAGCGGTTTACAACGCCTGCCGAAAGCAAGTGCTGCTCGCCGCCGAGATGCGCCGTGAGCTGCGCCCGGCAATGCGATAAGGATGGCCGGGGGGCGGGCCGCCATGGCGGCCGGCCACGCAGGGTTGCTTCATTAAAACGCAGCAAGCTCGCCGCGCCGACGGCTGGGGCTTGCCGGAAGCCGCTAGCGGCGGCCGTCATACCACAGGATGCAGGCCTCGCGGTCCGAGGCGGTTTTTCTCGGGCGAAAAACGGATTTCAGGAGGAAGCGCAGGATCTCGCCCGTGCCATAGAGTTTCAGTTTTCGCGCCGAGGTGAGGATCGGATGCCGGTGAAGGATGACCGTCCTCAGGCTATCGCGACGTCCCACGGTCTTTTGGAGCCGAAGCGCGAAATCGATTTCTTCACCGGCGAAAAACTTCAGGTCGAAGCCGCCGACTTCGCGAAACGCCGCCGCGCGCACGAGGATGAAGGAGCCCGCGACTAGGCGCCTCAGGCGGCTCATCCAGTTCCACACGCCGCAGCAGAGCCGGAAAGGAAAAGCACCTTGGTCCGGCGACATGGTTGCGCCGGCGAGTAGCACGTCGGGGCGCCGGATCAGCTCGGCCGCGTCGGCGAGGAGCGCGGGCGACGGCTGCGAATCGGCGTCGATGAAGAGGAGCCATTCGCCCGAGGCCGCGGATGCGCCGGTGTTCCGGGCGCGGCCGATTTGATTGACGGGCTCGAACACGACTTTCGCCCCCTCGGCGCGCGCGATCTCGGCGGTGCGGTCGGCGGAGTTGTTGTCGCAGACGATCAGCTCCCACCCGAGGCCGGCCTCGCCGAAAGCCCGCGTCGCGGCCGACTTCACGGCGCGTAGCGAGGCGGCGAGGAGTTTTTCCTCGTTGAAGGCGGGAACGACGATCGAGATGGCGACGGCGGGGGACACGGACGGGGACGGGCGCCTCAAGTCTGAAAGCGAGGATTGGTTCATGGCGCGCCGTGCGGGACGTTACGCGTGCAAGGTCGGGTTCGGCGGGGCGCCTGACAAGCAGACTCACGCGTGCGCCTTGGCTCGGTTTTTCGGCGTTACTTCGTCTCGCGTGGTCCGCAGGGCCGGGGTGGCTTGGGAGTTGAAAAACATCGGTCCGATCACGTTGCTAACGCCTCCTTCGACCGCACACGTTTATGATCACCTACCGCGAAATCACACGCCCCGAATTGGACACCGCCGTCGCGTGGGCGGCGGCCGAGGGGTGGAATCCCGGGTTGCATGACGCGGACATTTTTTGGGCGACCGATCCGTCCGGCTTTGTCGGCGCGGAACGCGACGGCGAGTTGATCGCGACCGGCTCCATCGTCTCCTACGGCGGCGCGTTTGGCTTCATGGGCTTTTTTATCGTGCGCGCGGATTTGCGCGGCGCGGGCATCGGGCGCGACTTTTGGATCTGGCGACGCAATACCCTGCGCTCCCGTCTGCAATCCGGCGCCGCCATCGGCATGGACGGGGTGTTCACGATGCAGTCTTTTTATGCGCGTGGCGGGTTCGCCTTTACGCATCGCAACTTGCGCATGGCAGGACGCGGCCGGCCCGGGCAGGTCGACGGTACGCTGCGCGAACTATCCACTGTGCCATTCGCCGCGGTCGCCGCGTATGACCGGCGGCATTTCGGCTTCGATCGGCCGGCGTTTTTGGGGGCGTGGATAAAACCGGCCGAAGGACTCGCGCTCGGCGCGTGGAACGGCGAAGCCCTGCAGGGCATGGGCGTGATCCGTCGTTGTCGCGAGGGGTTTAAGATCGGGCCGCTTTTCGCGGATTCGCCGGAGATCGCCGAGACGTTGTTCCGCGCCCTTTCCGCCTCGGTGGTTTCCCAGCCCCTGTTTCTGGACACGCCCGAGAACAATCCCTCTGCGCTCGCCTTGGCCGCGCGGCATGGCTTGGCCGAGGTTTTCGGCTGCGCTCGCATGTATCATGGCCCGGCCCCGGCGCTCCCGTGGGGCGAGATTTACGGCGTCACGACCTTCGAGTTGGGATGAGCCGGGGCGGCGGCGCCGGAACTTGAGCGACAGGCGGACGGCGCAAGAGGACGCCGTCCGTTCGCATGCCTTTGCGGGCGTCGCGCGCTATTTATCGCCCTCGGTCGTGGTTCCGGGGCACTGGGCGGCCATGGAATCCCACCGTTTTTGCATCTCGGCGGGCGGGACGATTTCGGTTTGGTGCTGGAGCATCCATTGGTAGCCGTAGGGGTCGACCACGCTGCCGCTGCGAAACCCGTAGAATTGATCCATGACTGGCATGCGCGCGGTGGCGCCGGCGGTGAGGGCGCGCGCGAAGGCGGCGTCGGCGTCGTCCACGATAAGGCAAAAGGTGATGGGCGTGCCGCCGAGCGTCTGCGGAGACACGTTGCCCCACTGCGGATTCTCTTCGGAAAGCATGACGAGCGCGCCTTGGATCAGGAGTTCGGCGTGGCCGACCTTGCCCGACTTCTTGTCGGTGAGGCGGAAACGTTCGATGGCGCCGAAGGCGGCTTTGTAGAACTTGATCGCCTGGGCGGCATCGCGGACGCCGAGATAGGGGCTGAAGGCGGGATATTGGGAGGTGGCGGAGGGGGTGTTCATGAGGGTGACGGGTTTGGGCTCAATCGACTCAACGAACAAACGGATCGGTTTCGGACAAGCCGCGGTGCGTCCGATCTGGCGGGTGGGGGCTATAGGCTCGGTGCAGATGCTTGTCCCGCCCGGTCCTCCTGAATCTTCGCCGTGACAAAGGCCGGATCGATCATGACCGCGGAGCTCCGCGGGATGAGGCGGGACCAGTGAAGCAAATCCCGGTGGACCGAACCTTCCACGAGGATCCCGCAGAGCGCGTTGTCGATAGTGAGGAGCGGCCCTCCGCTCATGCCACCGCGGGCGACCAAGGTCAGGCGATGGGCCATGCTCCGGGCTTCTGATTTCCGGTTCTCGGAGGAAATGACTTTTCCTGCGGAGAAAAACGGGCCGTTGCCGACCAGGCCGCTCGTGAGGTCTTTCCAGCTTATGGTTCCGTTTTTTCCGACCGGCGGAGACACCCCCATCCCTCTTTCGTCGGTCGAGTAAACCAGCTCGTTGCGATTCGGGTGCAGCCGCATCTTTTCGATATGTGGGATGTCGGTCCGACCAAACTTCAGGATGGCGAGATCGAGCACGGGGTCGCTCCAGACTATCCGGCCGCGGTAATACTTCGTGGCATAGTAATCGTCGAAAACATGAGGCGTTCCAGGCGTAGGCGGAGGCTGTTTTTCGATGTATTCGAGCGTGAAGAACGGCTGACCGTCGTCCACCACATGGTAGGCGGTGAGATAGTATCCATCCGAGGTGACCGCCACCGCGCGGCCCAATCCGGTAAGATTGCCTTGTCGAGTTTCGTAGAGGAGCTCCACGCAGGGGCCGATGCTCTTTTTCAGGTGCTTCTGGGTGGATGTATCCGGA
>CAMLNJ010000031.1 GCA_946481225.1 uncultured Verrucomicrobiota bacterium
CCGTTTCGACATGGCGAGCCGCGCGCTCGATTTCGGCGCCGAAGCGGTGATCGCCAACATCCAGCAAAACGATTTTGGTGTTCCCCCGACGCCGGCCGTGCTCTGCGTGGCGGGGAAGTGGGCGGACGGGCCGACGCTGTTGCCCCGCGTGGAGCGGCCGACGGCGCGGGCGCGGGGGCGTGAGTAGGCGGGCGGGGCGCGGCAGGCTGGGCGCGGCCGGTGCGGGTTGCGCGGAGCGGATGCCTCTCGCAGAGGTTCGAGAGGCGACGGACGCGGCACGGGGAGGAAGCGGGGGCGGAGCACGGCCGACACGGCCGCGGCTACAGATCGTCTTGCCGATTTGGCCGGGTAGGTCGGGCGCGAGGCCGCAGCTTCAGCGCGCGGCGGCGAGGGCCTTGCCCTCGGCGGACAGGGCGGAGTCGAGCGGTGCGCCGGGGATGGCGCGGAGGCCGGAGACGAGGGCCTGGGCGTTGAAGAACGAGCCGGCGGCGTTGGTGTGCGTGCCTTTGTCGGCGAAGAAGGCTTCGATCTCTTCGCGCTTCAGCTTGTCGTAGCCACGGGCGATGAGTTCGCAGAGGTCGACGTAGTAGGCGCCCTCGGCCTTGGCGCAGGCGGAGACCCAACCGCGCCATTCGGCCCAGTCGCGAACGGGCTTGCCGGCGGAGTCGAACTTCTTGTGCGGGATAGGCGAGCAGAGAACGACGTTGGCGCCCTTGGCGCGGGCGGTGCGAACGAAGGTCTTCAAATACCAGCCGTAGGAGTGCACGGTCTCGATTTTGCCGTCGGGCTTGGCCACGTCCTCGGTCTCGTCGCCGATGCTCTTGAGCGTGCCGCGGAATTTGCCCTCGGCGCCGAGGCGACCGACGTCGTTGTGACCGAACTGGACCAGGACCCAGTCGCCGGCCTTGAGTTCGTCGACGATGGATTGCCAGCGGCCCTCGTTGAAAAAGGTGCGGGTGCTGCGTCCGCCGATGGCGCGGTTGACGACGTTGAGTTTGGCGGGATCGAAGAAGCGCCCGAGATCTTGGCCCCAGCCGCGCATGGGGTCGTTGCTCTTCACGGTGGAGTCGCCGGCGACCCAGAGCGTGGGGAGCGAGCCGGCGGCGGGCTGCTCGGGTTTGACGCCGGAGTCGTTGACGATGGGGCGTTCGTCTTCGGCGGACGCGGCGGCTCGGAGGCCGGGGTGGGCGCAGGTGGCGAGGAGGACGGCGAAAGCGAGGCGGAGGAGATTGCGGCGAGTCATGGGGCGGAGAGCAGGGAGCGGGGGGCTAGGGGCAGGGAGCCGGAAAAGAGCGGAAGGTCGAAAAGGACAGGCAAGAAACGGACAAAGGATCGCGGTAGTCGCGCGGGTGTGGATCAGTCGGCCGCCGGCTGGCGGTAGAACTCGAGAAGATCGCGGCCGCGTTGCTTGAACTCGAGGGCGAGCAAGGAGAACACATAGCGGCCGGTGTCGGGGTAGGTGGGGTGTTCGGCGGCGACGACGAGAAGCACCTCGGAGGAGGAGGCGCGACCGCGGAGGCGAAGGAAACGCGTGGCGAAGTAGAGGAGGTCGGGCGCGTAACGATCCATCGGTTCGCGGTTGAGGCCTTGGGCGCGGATGATCTCGCTCACCCGATCAAGGAATTCCTCGTCGTGGACGGAGTCGTCGATGTGTGCGAGGAAGAGGGAGGCGAGACGGTGGTTGGCGACGCGGGTGGCGTCTTTGACGCGGTTGCCGGAATACTCGGCGGGCAGTCGGGCGAAGATTTCGCGGGCGCGCGCGGCGTCGCCGGTTTCAAGGAGACCGAGGCCGGCGAGCATAAGGCTGTAGTTGTCGCCGTTGGACTTGTAGGCCTCGAGATGCCGGTCGACGGCCTCCTTTGGCAGTCCGAGCAGTTCGTAGTCGCGCGGGAGAGAGTTGCGCGAGGAGTTGTCGGCTCGGAGGCGGGCAAGGAGTTCGTTGCGGTCGCCGTAGCCGGCGACGGCGTGCCAGGCGACGCGATCCGCGAGATCGTCGTCGTAGCGTTTGGCTTGCCGCTCGATCCAAACGCGCGCCTTGGCATGATCGCCGGCGATGGCGTGGGCGATGGCGGCGGCCTCCATGGCCCACGCGGCCCAGCTTTGGCCCGCTTTCTCGGCATGGGGGACGGCGAGCGCGGGGCGGTGGGTGACGAGATAATGTTTCGCGATCTCGATGGAGTTTCGGGCGTGGGAGAGGCCGGCGTCGGGCAGTTCGTTGAAGGCGAGGCGGGTGGCGAGCCAGTTGGCTTCATCGCCGGTTTCGAGGTAGGCGTCGGCAAGGTCGTCGTAGAGGGATGATTCGCCTAGCTCGCGGCGGGCGAATTCGAGCTGCGGGATGGCGTCGGCGGCGCGGCCCTCGGCGAGAAGACGTTCGCCGGCGGCGGCGGAGATGAGCGGGTTGTCCGGGTGGCGCGCGCGGGCGTCGGCGAGGTGGTTTTCCCAGTCTCGGTCGAAACGGATGGCGTCGGCGAGGACGGCGGGGTGTGCGGGGCTGGTGGCGAGATGCCTGCGGACGGCGCGCCCGCGGGCTCCGACGTTGGCGTGGAGGTAGAGGCGGCGGAGCGAGTGGATGTCGTCGTTGCTGAGATACCAGAGGAGGTTGCTCGCGTGGCTGGCGCTGTGATCGGCGAAACGGGCGGAGAGGCCTTCGGCCCAGTTCACATAGGCATCCATGCCCTCGACGACGTCGCCGAGTCGGACTTGATCGAAGGGCGCGGAGCGGTCCACCCGGCGATCATCGGCGCGCGAGAGCGTGGCCAGGACGGACTCGCGGGAATGCCCGGAGAGCGCGGGCCGAAGTTTCTCGACTTCGCGCTCGGTCGAGACGGACCACATGGCGGCCATGAAGTGGAGGCGGTCGACCGTGAACGCGAACTGGGTGTCCCAGAGGATGCGGCCGAGGGAGCCCCAGGCGGGATAGGCCTCGTCGCGGACGGTCCGGCTGGCGAGCGCGAAGGAGCGGACGCGTGCCGGGGCGGGGGCGCCGTCGGCGTGCTCGCGCAGGGACGGGGGCAGGGAGGGGAGCGAGGCGACTTTCTCGGAAAGCCAGCGCGGTGCGAGGAGAAGACCTTTCTCGGTGAACGGGGGGCGGCCGCTTACGCCGAGGACGTGGTTGGCGACGTAGACCGGGCGCGGGTTGTGCGGGATGAGCGGGGCGAACTCCGCGAGGTGGCGCTCGTAGAGATTGGGCGTGCGCTGGTTCTCGAGGCTGATCAGGGCGAGCCAGGCGGCGAGGGGGCTCCAGGTTGCGCGCGCGTGCGCGAGTTGGGCGAGGCGCGGGGTCTGGTAACGCACGGCGGCGTCGAGCACGGGATGCCAGTCGGGGAGCTGTCCGCGGGCGGCAAGGGCTTCGAGGGCGTTTAACGCCTGGGCATGGTAGCCGCCGAGGCCGAGCACCCAGACTCGGGTCTCTAGCGCGAGGGGATGCTCCGGGTGCAGATGCTGGAGCAGGGCGGAGTAGAGGAGGGCGCGGGCGGCGCTGGCGCTGGACAGGGCGGACCAGTGGTGGCGGGTGGATTCGCCGAGGAGAATGTAGGCGCGGGCGAGACCGGCGAGGGTCTCGGGAGAACGGGCGGAGGGCGCGGTCGACGCGGCGCCATGCCAGTGGCGCAGGAGTTCGAAGCAGTTGACCGGATCGGGGGCGGCCTCGAGTTGGCGGATGCGTTCCGCCGTGAGCGGAGCGGAGCCTTTCACGGGGGTGGCGGCGTGGATGTTGGCTCGGAGCCAGGCGGCGAGCGGACCGGAAAGCATCGGCGCGAGCGAGCGGGCGAGGCGTTCCGCGCGCTCGTGCGGGGCGCCGCCGGCGTCGAGGCCGAGCTCCAGCGGGGCGGCGGATTGCGCGGCGGACTCAAGCGCGAGGGTGAGCGTGACGGAGTCGTTTCGCCACGGGGCGTTCAGGCGCAGGCGCGGGAGCTTGTCTTCGGCGGTGGAAAGGGAGGCGTCGAAAATCTCATCGCCGGGCGTCTGGCCGGCTTCGTGGAGGGCGGCGAGGACGACGGCCTGACGCGCGAGTTCGCGAAGGATGAAAGATTGCGAGCCGCGCGCGTCGTCGGGGGCCTGGGTGGGGGTGGCCGTCAGCCAAAAGTCGGGCGCGGCCGGGAGCCGGACCGAGGCGAACTCGGCGAAGCAGCACAGGAGGAGGCTGGCGGCGGCGAGGCGGCGGAGGGGGCGAAGCATGGCGCGGGGAACAGAGACGAGCGAAGCGGAGTGGCGCGGGGGAGAAAAAAAGAACCGCCGGCGAGACCGGCGGAACGTGATGGGAGCCGGGAAGCGCGGATCTCGCTTGTGCTCCACGGGGCGAATGGGCGCGCGGCTCAGGGCTGGAAGGCGGGGACGGCCTTGCCCTCGGCGGAGAGGTAGGCGGCGAGCGGGTTTTTGTCGCCGAGGCCGTTGAGGCCGGAGACGACGGCGCGGGCGTTGAACCTGGCGCCCTCGGGAGAGGTGTGGGTGCCGCGATCGGCGAAGAGCGGCTCGACGGCCTCCTTGCCGATCTTCTCGTAGCCGCGGGCGATGACCTCGTTGAGATCGATGAAAAACGCGCCGGTTTGCTCGGCGGCCTGTTTCGCCCAGCCGCCGTAGCCGCCGGAGGCGCGGTTGATTTTTTCCTGGTCGTTCCAGCTTTTGCGCGGGATGGGCGAGCAGACGATGGCGACGGCGCCCTTCTCCTTGGCGGTCGTGACGTAGTTGCGCATATACCAGCCGAAGCTGTGCACTGTCTCGGATTTGCCGGTGAGGATGTTTTTTTCGACGAAGACGGTTTCGTCGCCGTCGCCCTTGATGGTGCCGCGGGCGCGGGTGGACTTGGTGACGGGCGGGTCCTCGTTGATCGGGCCGGCGTCGTTGTGGCCGAACTGCATGATCACGACATCACCGGAGCGGAGTTCCTTGAGGATGTCGTCCCAGCGGCCCTCGGTGAGGAAGGTGCGGGAGCTGCGGCCGCCGATGGCGCGGTTGACGAGGTTGATTTTCGAGGCGTCGAAGAAGGGCGCGAGTTCGTCGCCCCAGCCGCGCTGGCCGGCGGTGCCGACTTTCACGGTGGAGTCGCCGACGATCCAGAGGGTGGGGAGCTCGGCGCGTGATTTTTGTTCGAGCCCGGTTTTTTTGGCGTCCTCGACGGGGCGGTCGTCGGCGGCGGGGCCGGAGATGGCGGCGAGGAGCGAGCTGAGGGCGCAGAGACCGAGGGCGAGGAACGTCGGCAAACGCAGACGAAAGGAGGGGTGCATAGGGGTAGACGAGAGCCTATCGCGGAGAACTATGCGACGGAGCATGGTGTAATCGGACAGTAAGAGAGGGGACGGTTTCAGGAAAACGCGCGGCGGTGATCTTACCGTAAGTCCTGCCGCGTATCGCGCGCCGGGCCCGAGGCCGGGCAGGGTGGCGGGGCCCCAAGCCCCCCTTCTTATGGAATCGCTTTTTCGCGCGGTATTGTCGTGTCGGTTACTCTGCTTACTCGCCGTGGGTTCGGCTGTGATCGCCTTGTTTGCCGGCTCGACGGCGCTGGCGGAGGTGCAATTGGCCAGTCCGTTCACCCGACACCTGGTGTTGCAGCGCGAGCTGCCGGCGCCGGTGTGGGGCACGGCGGAGCCGGGCGAAAAAATCACGGTGAGCTTCGCCGGGCAGAAGCGGAGGACGAAGGCCGGCGCGGACGGCAAGTGGTGCGTGGACCTGAAGCCGCTCAAGGCCTCGTCGGAGGGGCGCGAGCTGGTGGTGACGGGCTCGAAGACCGCGGCGCCGATCAAGCTCGAGGATGTGCTCGTCGGAGAGGTGTGGTTGTGCTCGGGGCAGAGCAACATGGACTTCACGGTGGCGAAGACGGAGAAGTTCTATTTCGCGGGCGTGCTGAACGAGGCGGAGGAGGTGGCGGCGGCGAATCATCCGCGCATTCGCATGTTCACGGGCGAGTGGCAGAAGAGCCACGAGCCCGAGGCGCGCGTGGGCGGAGAGTGGCAGGTGTGCACGCCGGGGACGGCGCGGGAGTTTTCCGCGGTGGGCTATTTTTTCGCGCGGCGCGTGCAGCAGGAACTCGATGTGCCGGTGGGCATCGTGAAGCTGACTTTCGGGGCGAGCTGCGCGCAGGCCTGGGTGCGGCGCGAGGCGATGGCGGCCGATCCGCGTCTGGCCGCGGAACTGGCGAAATTTGACGGGCAGGTTGCGGCCTTCCGAGCCGATCCGGCGGCGAAAGCGAAATACGAGACGGCGCTGGCGGAGTGGAAGATCAAGGCGGACGAAGCCAAGTCCAATGGCGTGCGCGCGCCGCGCGGTCCGCGCAACCCGGATCCGGTGCAGGACCAGCACAATCCGACGGTGATGTTCAATGGCATGGTGGCGCCGGTGATTCCCTACGCGATCCGCGGCGTGCTCTGGTATCAGGGCGAGTCAATCACGGGGCCGCGCGAGCTTTTCCCGGTGTGGAACGAGACGCTGATCCGCGATTGGCGCGCGCTGTGGGGCCGCGAGTTTCCGTTCTTTTTTGTGCAGCTCGCGGGTCTCGACGCGAAGAGCAACGGCCCGGAGGTGCGCGCGTTGCAGGCGGAGGCCTTGAAGCTACCCAAGACCGGCATGGCGGTGACGATCGACGTGGGCGACAAGAAGGACGTGCATCCAAAGAACAAGCAGGCGGTGGGGGATCGTCTCGCGCGGCTGGCGCTGGCGCGGACCTACGGGCGCGATGTCGCGGATTCCGGCCCCACTGCGGTGGGGATCGCACGCGAGCCCGAGCACGGGCTGCGCGTGCGGTTCGCCGATTTGCACGGCGGTTTGGTGGCGAGGGGCGGCGGCGCGCCCGGCGGCTTCGAGGTCGCGGGAGCGGACGGCAAATTTGTCGCGGCCGCGGCGGTGATCGACGGCGAGACCGTGGTGGTGCGCGCCGCGGAGGTGGCGGAGCCGGTTGCGGTGCGCTATGCTTGGACGGGATGGCCGGAAAGCGCGAATCTGGTCAACGCGGCCGGCTTGCCCGCGGCGCCGTTCAAGCTCACGGCGGAATGACGCCGCTTCGCGCTTTCGACTGAACCTAAAACCGGCGACAGCCGCGACTCATCTCGCACAACCTGCTGATCATCTGCTGATCGCATCGACCGCTCGACGCACCTTCCAGGTGCGCCTTCGGATCGCTGCAATCACCATCCGATTCAGCACCTTGCGCGATCTTTCGCCGGGGCTGTCGCCGGATTTAGGCTGAATTGTTACGGCTCAGGGCGCCTCCGGGAGACCCTTGCCGCCGACGATGGGTTCGCCACGGTCACCGGGACGGAAGGTCTGCACCATCGGGTCCATGGGGAGGATTCGGCCTTCGGCGTCGAACTCCATGCGGGCGAGGCAGACCTCGCGCTTGTAGCCGCCGCCGCCGGGGATGGCGTGGCGATGGTAAGCGACATACCAGCGGTCGGTGCCGGGGACCTTGACGACGCTGTGGTGGGCGGTGCCCTTGGCGGGACCGTTTTTGCTCAGGACGGTGGCGTTTTCGGGCACTTGTATCGGGCCGTAGGGATTGTCGGCGGTGCCGTAGGCGACGCGGTAGTCGTCGCTGCGGGCGTCGTCGACGGACCACATGAAGTAGTATTTGCCGCCGCGCTTGAAGACGACGACGCCCTCGCGGAAGTCGATCACGCGGCCGGAGCTGCGGCCCTTGATGACGAACTCCACCGGGGGGCCGTCGACGGTGAGCATGTCGCGTTTCAGCTTAACGACGTTAACCTGGCCGCCGCTGTTGCCCCAGTAGAGGTAGGCCTGGCCGTCGTCGTCGATAAACGGATACGGATCGATGGTGTTGGATGTGATTCGCTTGTCGGCCTTGCGATCGAGGAGCGGCTTGCCCAGCGCGTCGACGAAGGGGCCGACGGGGGTCTTGGCGGTGCCGACGCCGATTTTTCCGTCGGCGCAGAAGTAGAAAAAGTAGGTGCCGTTTCGTTCGATGCAGTCGGGAGCCCAGGCTTTGATGTCGGCCCAGGCGAGGTCCTTGGTGACGTCGAGGATCATGCCCTCCTTTTTCCACGTCACGAGGTCCTTGGAGGACCAGACGGAGAAGTCGGTGGTGAGCCACTGGTCTTTGTCAGAGGTGGGGTAGACGTAGTAGGTGTCGCCGAAAACGCGGATGGATGGATCGGCGGTGAAGCCGTCGAGGATCGGGACGGGCGGGATGGCGGCGCCGGGCTCGGCGAAGGTCGGCGAGGAGGCCGTGAGCGCGAGGGCGGCGAGGAGGGCGGTGGCGCGCGCGGGGACAGGACGCATGGGCGATGTTGTGAGCACTGTTATGATCGGATGAATGGCCGAAAGAACGCAAAACATAGGGCGGAGCAGGTAATCCCAAATCACGGCTTCAACCCGGGCCCCGTGATTATCGCCGGCCCTCCGCCGGCCCATGCCCCCCTGTTGTCGGATTGGGGATTATGCATCCACGCCGGGTCGGATTACTTGCGGGCGGGCCGGCCAGACGGCGCGGTCTTTCGAAAAAAGCCCCGGACCTGGCGGTCCGGGGGCTTTGATTGCCGCGAGAGCAGATGGGGCTCAGCGGCCGGGGTTGCCCATGCCGCCCATGCCGGGGATGCCGCCTTCCCAGCTCGCGGGACGGCTCCACGGAATGGAGGAATCTTCGGGCTGCTTGGTGGCGCACCCGGTCGCGAGGAACGCCAAGGAGACGCCGACGAGAGCGAGAAGGAGATGGCGGGTCATGGGTGTTTCGAGCGGGCGCCGATACGGCTTAGTTCCGGAAGGAAGCAGTGTCGCCGGCCTTGAGGGGCGACTTGATCGAACCGGGGACGACCTGGGCGATGGAGAAGGACTCCTTCACTTCGGAGATAACCGACTCGGCGATGACATCCTGGCCGCGTTTGATGACGAAGGTGAGGCCGGGGGCGATGCCGTCGGCGGCGCCGAGCTCGAGGACCACGAAGGCGTTCTTCGCGCCGACTTGGGCGACCTTGGCGGCGGCGGCGCGCTCGCTGAGGGCCGGTTTGGCGGGGGCGGCCGGGACGGCGGAGGCGACGGACGCGGATGCGTCGCTGACGGCGCTCGGCGGCAGGCCTTGCAGTTCGGCGAGGCGGGCTTCGAGGCCGGCGATGGTCTGCCGGGCTTTCTCGAGATCCTCGGGGCTGCCCACTTGGGCGGCGAGGCGGGTCTGGACGAGTTCCTTGCGGAGGTCGTCGAGGTCGGAGTTGAGCTGCTTCTCGGCCTGCTCCTTGGCGGCGAGGGCGCGCTTGACGGTATCGAGCTCGCGAGCGGTCTGGACGTTGCGGTTCTCGGCGGCCTTGAGATTGCTCTTTGCGTCGCCGAGGGCCGCGTCGGTCTCGGCCAGCTTCGTGTTCGTCTTTTCGAGCGTGCCCTGGGTTTCGCTGAGATTGTTCTGAAGCGAGGTGGCGCGAGCCTGCTCGGCGGAAAGCTGGGACTGCAGCTCTTTCTTGGTGTTGCCGATCTCCCACCAGAAATAGCCGGAGGCACCGGAACCTAGAAGCGCGAGGATGCAGAGAACGAGGGTAAGAGCTTTCATTAGGGGATGTAAGCCGGAAAACCTGCTCGGGGGCAGGGGGCTTGGAAAGGAGAAAAATGTTTGAACAAAAGAGCCCGCCGCGCAAGCGGAGCGGGGCGGGCGGGGAGCAGAAAAGGAGCGCCGGCCGAGCTCGGCCGGCCGCTTCTGTTTTAGGCGGAGTAGGTGCTGTTGAACCAAGGGGTGGCGGCCTGTTTCTTGAGCGCGCCGTTGGCGGCGAGGTGCTCGAGGATCTTGTAGGCGAGCTCGGCGTCGCCGCCGGCGGCCTGGGCGGCGGCCTCGGCGGTGAATTGCTTGCCGGGGGCGGCTTGGAGGGCGGCGACGAGTTTGCCCTGAAGCGCGATGACTCCGGTGGCGGCCTTTTTGCCGGCCTCGACGCCGGGTTGGTGGTAGGCGTTGATGCCGACGAGCGAGGCGTAGTAGCCGACGGCGCGCTCGTAGAGGGCGATCATGAGGCCGAGCGTGTAGGCGTTGAGCTCCTTGATCGTGACGGTGACGGAGTGGCGGTCCTTCTCGCTGAGGGCGTCGCGGGTGCCGAGGTAGAATCCGGTGAGGTAATCGCCGGTGGTGACGCCGGGCTCGACCTGCATGGAGGCGCCGGCGCGGTCCTTGAGCACCTCGATGAAGGTGACGAAGAAGTTGTTCACGCCTTCGCGGAGCTGTTGCACGTAGGCGTGCTGGTCGGTGGAGCCCTTGTTGCCGTAGACGGCGATGCCCTGATTAACGACCTTGCCCTGGAGATCGAACTCCTTGCCGAGGGACTCCATGACGAGTTGCTGGAGGTAGCGGGAGAAGAGGAGGAGGCGGTCCTTGTAGGGGAGGATGACCATGTCCTTCAGGCCCTTGCCGCCGGTCTCGTAGAGCCAGGCGAGGGCGAGGAGGGCGGAGGGGTTTTCCTTGGTGACGGTGGAGCGGGTGACGACGTCCATGGCGGCGGCGCCGGCGAGCATGGCGTCGGTGTCGATGCCTTGGAGGGCGGCGGGGAGGAGACCGACGGTGCAGAGCTCGGAGGTGCGGCCGCCGACCCAGTCCCACATGGGGAAGCGGGCGAGCCAGCCTTCCTTGATGGCGGTTTGCTCGAGCTTGGAGCCGTCGCCGGTGACCGCGACGAAGTGCTTGGAGTAGTCGAGGCCGGCGGCCTTGAAGGCGGCGGCGGCCTCGAGCTGGCCGTTGCGGGTTTCGACGGTGCCGCCGGACTTGGAGATGACGACGACGAGGGTTTCGGGGAGTTTGCCGGCGAGCTGGGCGAGAACGTAGTCGATGCCGTCGGGGTCGGTGTTGTCGAAGAAGGAGACGGACATCTTGTCCGCGCCGGGCCGGCCGAGGGCGTGGTTGACGAGTTGCGGGCCGAGGGCGGAGCCGCCGATGCCGATGACGAGGAGCTGGGTGAACTTCTTGCCGGTGGAGCCGAGAAGCTTGCCGCCGTGGACGTCGGCGCAGAAGGCGCGGATCTGGGCGAGCGAGGCGTCGATGGCCTGGGTGAGGTCGGCGGTCGGGGCGAGCTTGGAGGCGCGCAGCCAGTAGTGGCCGACCATGCGGTTCTCGTCGGGATTCGCGATGGCGCCCTTTTCGAGGGCGGCCATGGCGGAGTAGGCCTGCTGGATCGCGGGCTCCTTCTCGGCGAGGAAACCGTCCGGGAAGGGGATGCGGCTGTAGTCGAGGGCGAAGCCGAGCGACGCGTTGTGGTAGCTGTATTGTGTGAAGCGATTCCAGCTCATGGTTAAAGAAAAAGAACCGGAGCGCTAACAGGCGGCTTGGGGGCAGGCGAGCGCGGGGTGGGGACGTGAAATGAAAATAATCTCAAGTAATGATGAAGCGGCCCTTCGGAGCGAAGGCGCGTGATCTTCCGGGGCCGCCGGGGGGCGGCTTTCGCGGGCGCGGAGATGCCCGGCGGGGCGCGCCTACGGCGCCACCGAGAGGATGCGGTGCCCCGAGAATTTCAGCGAGCCCGAGGCCAGGACGCTCGCGTCGTTTTCGGCCTCGAAAGTCTGCCCGCCGTTGACCTTGGCCTCCACGGTCCCGGGCAGGACGACGCTTAGCTTGTCGTCGCCGACCGTATGCATTCTGTAGCTGTAGGGCACGGAGGTGTTGCCGGCGAGGTAGAGGTCGTAGGTGGCGAAGGCGAATGTTCCCGAGGCGTAATAGCGGATCGTGCCGGAGCCGGTGTAGTGACCGTCGCCATACAGCACCTCTTTGATTTTCGTGATGATGAAGCTTGGGCCGAGGTCGAGGGCGTCGGGTTCCCCGGTGGCGAGGGCGTAGTCCGGCTGGCCCGTTTTCACGGCATAGAGGCGATACCGGAGGCCCAGCGCCTCGTCGCTCGTGGCGCGGGCGACGAGTTTCCAGCCGCCGAGCGGGCCTGCGATCCGGCCGTGGTAGATCAGGTCGCCCAGGATGTCGCGCGCGCCCACCGTGAAGCTCACGAAATCCGTGGAGGTCTCCTCGCCGCTGTTCCGCAGGAGGCGGGTCTTCCCGACGGTGTTGTAGGTGAGCGTGAGGCTCGGGCTGAAGGTCGCCTCCAAGTTGGCCAAGGCCTGGGCGTCGACGGGCGAGGCGCCGATCCAGAGCGATCCGACAAGGCCCAAAATTACGGAAAGGCGTGGGGACATGGTGCGTGTTGGTGGGTGAAGACGCGTGGGCGCGCAAGCGGAGAACGGGCGCGCGGCCGTCGAAAAAAAAAGCCCGGCTTTGGCGAAGCCGGGCATGGGTTTATGGAGGGCCGGACGGGCCGCCGGCGGCCGCCGGCCCGTCCGGCCTGCATGACAGACGGACGACGGCGCGCGTCAGGCCTGCTCGAGGAGCTTGTAGAGGCGGGCGACCATCTTGCT
>CAMLNJ010000032.1 GCA_946481225.1 uncultured Verrucomicrobiota bacterium
CGGCGGGGACCAGGGGGGCGAGTTTGAAGGCCCACTTGTAGAGGTCCATGTTGGCGTGGAGGCAGCCGGGCTGCTCGTGCTCGACGGCGGTCTCGCGGGCGAGCGGCGCGCGGTTGAGCGGGCGGGCCGGCGCGGTGAAAAAGCGGAACGCGTCGTAGTGGGTGCAGCGCAGCGTCTGGGCCTCGACGACGGCGGCCGTCTCCTCGGGGGCGAGGCGGAGCGGGAGCTGGTTGTGGCGCAGCTCCTCCGGCGTTTGACGATAGACCATGGCCCACTCGTGCAGGCCGAAGCAGCCGAAGGCTGCGGGCCGCGAGGCGACGGCGGCGAGGAAGCCGCGCAGCCAGGCGACGAAGGCGCGGCGTTTCTCCAGGACGGCGGCGGGGCGCAGCGAAACGCCGTATGTGGTTTCCTCATACTCCGGGCGGGCGAGGAACGCGCGGGCGGCGGGGCCGGCGAGGGCGACGCCCGGGCCGGGGAACCAGCGGCGGAGCCAGGAGGGACGGTGGCCGTAATAGGTGAAAAGAAAGTCGTAGACGGGGTGCTTTTCGGCGCGGGCGGCGCGCGCCTGGTGCGGGTCGGTCCACGCGCGCACGCGGTCCTCGTGGGTCCGGGCGCGCGCGAGCCAGTCGGCTTCTGCGAGCACGAGCGGCGCGGCGGACGGGGCGGAGGCGAGGGCGGTCATGGGAGGCGCCGCGACCATGGAGGGCGCGTTTGCGATGGCAATCCGGGGAGGCGTAGGAATTTGTCCGATTCTCCGAAGCGAAAGCCCGACCACGCATCGTTTGGCGCGAGGGTAAGCGGTCCGCGTGACGAGTTCGCCAAATTCGAGAAAAAGCGTTTCGCTCTGCGGCAAAGGGTTGCCTCTCCGCGAAAAGACCCGCTGCGTAAGTTTACTATGCCCTGGTATTATGAAGCAGACCGCCAGCAGCGCGGCCCGGTGACGGACGAGGAATTTGCCCGGCTCGTGCAGTCGGGCGCGGTGCGAGCGGAGACGCTCGTTTGGCGCGAGGGTTGGCCTGATTGGAAACCTTACGGGCAGTCGGGCGGGGCCGGAGCGGTCGAGCCCGAGGGCGACACGGCGGTGTGCGCGGTGAGCGGCCAGCGCCGTCCGAAGCGCGACATGCTGGAGTTCGAGGGCCGCTGGGTGAGCGCCGAGCACAAGGAGGAGTTTTTCCAACGCTTGCGCGAGGGTGTGGCGCAGCCGAGCGAGATGATCTACGCGACCTTCGGCCAACGTTTCTGCGCGAAGTTCATCGACGGCGCCATTCTTTGGGTGGTCAACATGGCGCTCGGCGCCGGCGTGGGGGCCGCCATGGGCGCGGTTCTCCTGTCGGGCGGCCCGGATTCCGCGGGCGCCGCGGGCGCGATGATCGCGATCCAAGTGGTGGTGCAACTTCTGAGCATGGCGGTGGGTATTTCCTATTCGCTCTATTTTATCCGCAAGCAGGACGCGACCCCGGGCAAACGCGTGCTTGGCCTCAAGGTGCTGCGCGCCGACGGCTCGAAATTGAGCAAAGGTCGGATCGTCGGGCGCCACTTCGCCGAGCTCGTAAGCGGCATGATCCTGATGATCGGCTACCTCATGGCTGCGTTCGACAAGGAGCAGCGCCGCGCCCTCCATGACAGAATGTGCGACACCCGCGTGGTGAAGGCCTGATCGAAAAGGGCCCAGAGTCGCCGCGTCCATGTCGACCCTCACGCCGACGTCTTCGACCGAAGGCTTCGCGCCGCCTTGCCCGAAGTGCAAGGCACCGCTGGCCGGCCTGGACCTTGAGGAAGAGCGCGGCGAGGGAGCGTGCGATGCCTGCGCGACGCCGATCGAGTTCGCGTTGTTCCCCGCGCGGCGGCGGCCGAAGGTCGTCGCGCGCGTTACCCGCTCGGTCGAGGGCGATTCCACCTGTTATTTCCATCCCGCAAATCACGCCGCCGTGATCTGCGACGGCTGCGGGCGCTATCTTTGCACGGTCTGCGAAGTGCCCTCGGAAGACGGCCGTCGTCTTTGCCCGCCCTGCGTATCCTCGGCGCGGAAAAAGACGGTGCAGAAGGCAGACGAGATCGTGGTCTACGACCAGATGTCGCTCACCCTCGCGTTGCTGCCGATGCTCGCCTGGTCGGTGACGGTGCTCACGGCTCCGATCGTGCTCGGCCTGGTGATCTACGGTTGGCGCAAGCCGCGCAGCCTGATCCGTCCGGGGCGCTGGCGCTTCATCGTGGCGGCCGTGGCGGCCGTGCTCCAGATCGCCGGGTGGATAACGTTCGGCACCCTGTTTTGGCTGAGGAACTGACGATGGCGGCATCTTCTCGCGTCTATAAAAAACTTCTTGGCTGGCGCGGCAGCATCGGCAGTCGCTTCAGCCTTTGGGTCGGCCCCGACCATGTGCTGCTCGTCGAGGCGAACATGATGACGGAGCGCTACCAGCGCGTGTGGTTGCGCGATTTGCAGGGCTTTCTTGTGCGACCCAGCAACGAGGCGCGTTGGGCGACGGGGATCGGCGCCGCCTTGGTTTTGCTCTTTGGCGTCCTGGCCATGGCGACGGACGACGCGGCTCCGGTGTTCTGGGTCTTTTTCGCGCTGTGCCTGCCGATCCTGATCTTCGGCATTGTCGGCGCGCGCACCTGCCGCCTCTACGCGGTCACGGCGGTGCAACGCGCCGAGTGGCCGAATGTCGCGCGGAAACGGCACGTGAAAAAGATCCTCGCCCGGCTCGATCCGCTGGTGCGCGAGGCGCAGCGGGCGGATGTCGCCGCGGCGGTTCCGCCGCCCATTCCCTCGGAGGGGTCCGAGCAGCCGCCGGCCGAGCCCGCCGCCCCATGACGCCGGACGCGGTCATCCCGCCGCCGGTGCCGGCGCGGGCGGTCGCGCCACGGCGGCGTTGCGTGCGCCACGAGGAGCGCGAGGCGGTCGCGCGCTGCGTAGACTGCGGCGGCGGTTTTTGCCGCGAGTGCGTCACGGAACATGAGGATCGGTTGTATTGCGCCCCCTGTTTCGCCCGGCGCGCGACGGCCGGCGCGCGGCGTTCCGTCCGTGCGCCCTGGCGCCGGGCGCGCTCGGCCGCGCTCGCCGCGGGCTCGGTGTTTTTCCTCGTGGCGGGCTTCTATCTGCTCGGCCGCGCGCTGGCCGCGATTCCGACGCAGGTGCACGACGGAACGGTGTGGAAGGAGACCTTTGACCCATGACGGCGGCGCGCCCGAAGGAAGCCGGCCCCACCGCCACTGAGCTCGTCGAGGAGTCGGTGCATCTGCTGCGCGGCGCGCCGGCGTCGGCCTGGGCGATCTATTTGTCCGGCGTGACGCCCTGGCTGCTCGGTCTCTCCTGGTTCTGGGCCACGGCAAGCTGGTTCGCGCCGCGGCCCGCGGAGATCCTGTGGCACGCGTCGGGGCTCGCGCTGCTTTATCTCTGGCTCAAGACCGCGCAGGCGGCGTTTTGCGCGCGGTTGCGGGCGGCGCGTCTCGGCGTCGAGCCGCCGTCGCTCGGACCGAAGGCGCTGTGGCGCATCGCGGTGCGACAGGCGGCCCTGCAAGGCTGGGCCGTGCCGGTCCTGCCGGTGGCCGGGGCTCTGACGGTGCCGGCGGGCGCGGCGTGGATGTTTTTTGAAAACGCGACCGCGCTTGCCGTCACGGAGGACGCGCCCGGCGAGACGCTTGGCGGCCGCGCGTGGCGTGAGGCGAAGCGCTGGCCGGGGCCGGCGCATCTCGCGTTGCTTTTCTTTTCCGGGCTCTGGCTTTGCGCGTGGGTGAATATCGCGAGCACCTTCTACGTGCTGCCCTGGCTCGCGCGAACCCTCCTCGGCGTCGAAAACCTCTTCGCGCTGAGCGGCTGGTGGGGGCTCAACAGCACCTTTCTCGCCCTCGTGACGGCGCTGAGCTGGCTCGCGGTCGATCCGCTCGTGAAGGCCTACCACGTCCTGCGGACCTTCTATGGCGAGGCGCGGCTCACCGGAGCGGATCTGCGTCTCGAGATACGGCGTCCGGCGAACGCCCGCCGCGGCGCGGCGCGCTCGGCCGCCGTGGTGTTGGCCGCGTGCTGGTTTTTGTCGGGCGGAGGGGAGGCCGGGGCGCTGCGCGCGCAGGACGATCCGGCCCCGGCGGCGACGCCCGCCGAGGTCGATGCCGCGCTGGATTCGGCCCTGCGCGCGCGGGAGTTTCTCTGGCGCCTGGAGCCGTTGCCCGTCCCGGAAGCCGAGGAGGCCGGCGATAGCGCGCTCAAGGCGCTGGCGCGGCGTTGCGTGGAGACGATCATGCAGATCGCGAGCTTCTGGGACGGCTCAAGGACTGGTGGGACGATCTCTTCGGCGACGACGAGACCGAGCCGGAACCGAAGCGTCAGCCCCGTGAACCCGCCGACTACGGCGCCTTGATGCGCGTGTTGCTCTACGGGTTGCTCGCTCTCTGCGCCCTCGCGCTTCTATGGGTCCTCTGGGTCGGCTGGCGCCAACAACGCCGGCCCGGTCCGCGCATGCTCGCCGTCGCTCAGGCGGTCGCGCTTCCGCCCGATCTCAACGACGAGAAACTCGAGGCCTCGCGCCTTCCTTCCGAGGAATGGCTCGCCTTGGCGCGCGAGCAGATGGCTCGCGGCGAGTGGCGACTCGCCCTGCGCGCCCTTTATCTGGCCACGCTTGCCGGGCTCGGCGCGGAAGGCCTGGTCACGCTGACGCGGGCGAAAACCAATCTCGATTACGAGCGCGAGCTTGGCCGGCGTGCCGCCGGGCGAGGGGAACTGCTCGCCGCCTTCCATCGGCGCCGGCTCGCCTTCGAGAGCGTGTGGTATGGGCGGGAAATCGCGGGCGAGCCCGAGGTGCGGGCCTGGTTCGCGGAATTGCAGCAAGGCCGGGGAGGCCCGACATGAGACGTCCGTCCGCGTGGCTGCTTGTCGCTTTGCTCGGCTTCGTGCTCCTCTGGGGCGTGGCCTCGGTCTATCGGCTCCGTGTCGCGCGCGGGGACGTGTTTCCCGAATACTCCACGTTGCGCGCCGATCCGCTGGGCGCGCGGGCCCTGCACGACGCCGCGCGCCTGCTGCCCGGCCGGCGGGTGGAGCGCTGGACGCGCCCGCTGACCCGGCTCGAGGCCGGGCCGGGCGACTTGATTGTCGTGGCAGGCATCCCGCGCTCGCTTGATCCGGACGAGTGGGCGGCGCTCGACCGCGTGGCCATCGCCGGGGCCTCGGTGGTCGCCGCGTGGCGGGCGGAGTCGAGCAAACCGCAGGACGCCGCCGTCAGCCGGCAACTTCGGGCCGAGCCCTGGGCCGAACCCGAGCCCGCGCCTCCGCCGAAAGACGGCAAGGCGGCGGAGAAGAACAAGGGCAAGGACGGGAATAAGGACGCGAAAAAGAGCGCGGGCGAGGATGCCGACCAAGACGACTCGGCCTCCGACGACGCGGTCGACGAATCGCCTCCCCGCTTCGCGTCGGAACACGAACGCCGCTGGGGATTTCGTCTTTCGCGCCGCGAGCTCGTGACGCGCGACGGCGAGCCGGACGCGCGGCGCGCCGAGGATGCGCCCCCCGAGTGGAGCGACACGTTCGCGAGTTGGCGTTCGGACCTGTTTTTCCTGCCGCGCCCCGACGCCGGCTGGCGCGTCTTGTATCGACGCGGTGGCGACGCCGTGATGATCCGGCGCGAGCGCGGCGCCGGTCGCCTGACCCTGCTGGCCGACAACTTCCCGCTGAGCAACGAGGCGGCGCAGCGCGAGCGCGCCACCGCATTGCTCGCCGACATTCTCGGCGCCGCGCGTCGCGTGGTCTTCGTGGAGTCCCATCTCGGGGTGGAGACCGACGACGGGGTGGCCGCGCTGGCGCGACGCTACGGCCTCGGCGGGGCGGCGGTGATGGCGCTGGTGCTGGCGGCGCTCTGGTTCTGGCGCGACGCGAGCCCGCTGGCGCCGGTGCCTCCCGAGGACGCCGAGCTGCGGATCTCGATCGCCCCCACGGAGGGGCTCGAGGCGCTGCTGCGCCGCGCCGTGCCGCCGGCCAAGCTGCACGCGGCCTGCGTCGAGGCCTGGCGCGCGACGGCCAGCGCGCCGGACAAGCGGCGTCTCGAAGGCGCCGCGATCCCGGCTCACGCCGATCCGGTCGCCGCGCACCGGGCCGCCGTGCGCGCTCTTTCCCGAAAGACCCTTTCATGAATCCGGAATTCGCCAACGCCACCGAAACCCTCGCCGCCGCCCGCGCCGAGATCGCCAAGGTCATCATCGGCCAGGATGCCGTGATCGAGCTGGCGCTCGTCACGCTCCTCACCCGCCAGCACGCGCTCATCGAGGGCGTGCCCGGGGTCGCGAAGACGTTGCTCGTCCGCACGCTCGGCCACGTGCTCGGCGTGCCGGCGGGCCGCGTGCAGTTCACGCCGGATCTGATGCCCGCCGACATCACGGGCACGAACGTCTTCAATCTTCAGGCGAACTCGTTCACGCTCGTGCGCGGACCGGTGTTCACGAGCTTCCTGCTCGCCGACGAAATCAACCGCGCGCCGGCCAAGACGCAGGCCGCGCTCCTCCAGGCGATGCAGGAGCGGGTGGTGACGATCGACCGCGAGACGCACGCGCTCGACGACGCCTTCACCGTTTTCGCCACGCAGAACCCTGCGGATTCCGAGGGGACCTATCCTTTGCCCGAGGCGCAGAAGGACCGCTTCATGGTGAAAATCCGCATGGAGCCGCCTTCGCGCGACGAGGAGCTGGAGCTCGCCCGTCGGATCCTCGTCGGCGAGAGCCCGGAAAAACGCCTCGCCGACGGCGCGGTGAAGGCGGTCCTCGGCCCGGGCGAGCTGACGCGCCTGCGCGCCACGCTCGGCCAGGTGTTGTTGCGCGACGAGCTCGCCGCCTACGCGGTGGACCTCGTGCGCGCCACGCGCGGGCATGAGAGCGTCATGGTCGGCGCCGGTCCGCGCGCCACGCTCGCCCTTCTGCTGGGCGCGCGCGCCCGCGCGGCGGTGGCCGGGCGCGACTTCGCCACGCCGGACGACGTGCGCGGGCTTGCGGCCGCCGTGCTCGGGCATCGCCTCGTGCTGCGGCCGGAGTTCGAGATCGAAGGCGTGACCGTCGAGGAGGTGCTGGCGCGCATCCTCGATCAGGTGGCCGTGCCGCGCTGAGGAATTTTCGCCCGTGGACCAGACCGCTCCCGCCGCAGTTCACGCCCCGTCCGCCGCCCGACGGACTTCGCGACCGCGCGCGCAGGTCGCGCCGCACGCGCGTTTGCTCGTCTGGACCGGCGGCGTGGCGGTGATCGCGGCGGCGGCGGGACCGCTCCCGTCCCTCACGCCGCTTTGGTTGCTGGCGACGGGCGCGCTGGCCGCGGCGGCGGTGCTCGATCTCGCGCGCGGCCTGACGCGCACGGAATGGCCGGTCGCGCAGGCGCCGGACGTCGTGCGCCTCACGAAAGATCGGCCCGGGCATGTGCCCATGACGCTGTCCGGCCTGGATCGGCGAGGCGTATGCATACGCATGGCGCTGGCGGCGCCGGGCTCGCTTGAAATCGAGGAAACGGAGCGCGAGGTCGCGTTGCCCGCCGGCGCCGAACGGGCGCGCGACGTCTGGACGCTCACGCCCCGTCGTCGCGGACGTTTCTTCGGCCTGATTCTTTGCCTCGGGCGTCGGAGCCCATGGGGATTTTGGGAGCTGAGGCGGCGGCAACCGCTCGCGACCGAGGTCCGGGTGATGCCGAACCTGTTCGCGGAGCGAAAGGCGTTCGCGGCGCTGTTCCTCGAACGCGGCCCATGGGGCGCGAGGGCGCGCCGGCAGGTCGGGCGCGGGCGGGACTTCGAGAAACTCCGCGAGTATCTGCCCGGAGACAGCTTTGACGAGATCGACTGGAAGGCCACGGCGAAGCGCGGCAGGCCGGTCACGAAAGTCTTTCAAGTCGAGCGAACGCAGGAGGTCTATGTGGTGATCGACGCCTCGCGCCTGAGCGCGCGCACGCTGACGAGGGACGGCCGCGAGGTGACGGCTCTCGAGCGCGCGATCACGGCGGCGATGATGCTCCTGCTCGCGGCGCAGCGGCAGGGCGATCGCTTCGGCCTCGTGGCCTATGACGACCGGGTGCGGCTGTTCGTGCCGGCCGGAGGCGGGCCCGGACACTACGCCGCTTGCCGCGACGCGGTGCATGCGTTGCAGCCGGGCGAGGCGAGCCCGGACGCGGCCGAGGTGGTGAGGTCCCTGCGGCAGCGGCTTCGTCGGCGCGCCCTGGTTTTTATCCTTACGGATCTGAGCGATCCCGTGCTCGCGGAGGATTTTTCCCGCCATCTGCCCCTGCTCGCGCGGCAGCATCTCGTGCACGTCAACCAGCTCTGCCCGCCCGAGGTCGCCCCGCTCTTCACCGGCGGCGAGGCGGGGAACGTCGCGGAGGTTTATCGCCGGCTCGCCGGGCACCTGCGCTGGACCGAGGCGGGCCGGCTGGCGACGCGGCTCCGGCCCGAGGGCGTGACGGTGCGCCTGCTGCGCGACGAGGCCTATGCGGCCGAGCTCCTCACCCAATACCTGCGCGTGAAGCAAAGGCAGGCCCTATGATCGTCAATCTGGACAAATTCATCGCCGCGGAGCGGCCGCGATGGGAGCGGTTGGAGGCGATGTTGCGCAAGCTGGCCGACGACCCCTGGCGCCAGATGCCGATGGACGAGGCGCGCGAATTGGAGGGTCTTTATCAACGCGCCTGCGCCGATCTCGCGCGGTTGCGCACCTATGCGGCGGATCCCGGCGCGCGCGGCTATCTCGAGGGGCTGGTCGCGCGCGGCTACGCGGAGATTCATGGCGAACGGGAGGCCCGCGCGCGCTGGCGTCCGTGGGCCTGGCTTGCGCGCGGTTTTCCGCGGGCGTTTCGGCGGAGGGTCAACGCGTTCTGGTTCGCCCTCGCCTTGCTGGTGGGCGGAGGGGGCTTCGGGGCGGCGGCGCTGGCCTTCGACCCGGAGGCGAAGGAAGTCATCATGCCGTTTTCGCATCTGCGGGGAGATCCGGCGGAGCGCGTCGCCGAGGAGGAGCGGCGGGCGCGGGAGCACGAGGACAAGGGCGAGGGCAGACGCGCCACTTTCGCCGGCTCGCTCATGGTGCACAACACGCGCGTGACCTTCACGGCGATGGCGCTCGGCCTCAGCTGGGGCGCGGGGACCCTGGTGGTGATGTTCTACAACGGCGTGATCCTCGGCGCCGTCGCGTTCGACTACGTGTCGGCCGGGCAGTCGGTGTTTCTCACGGGCTGGTTGTTGCCGCACGGCTCGGTGGAGATCCCCGCGATGTTGATCGGCGGCCAGGCGGGCTTCGTGCTGGCGGGCGCGCTGGCGGATCGGCGCGGGCGCCGTCCGCTGGCGGCGCGCCTGCGCGCGGTGGCCCCGGACGTGGCGACGCTTTGCGGAGGTGCGGCGCTGCTTCTCGTCTGGGCGGGATTGATCGAGTCGTTTCTGTCGCAGCACCACGAGCCGGCGGTGCCTTATGCGGCGAAGATCGCCTTCGGAGTGGCGCAGCTCATGGCCCTGGTTTGGTGGCTCGCGCGATCGGGCGCGCGCGCGACGAAGGACGGCGAGGAGGATCCGGCGTGAGCGTGCGGAGCCGGCAGTTTCGGGTCGTGACGCCGGAGGGCGTGGAGTTTGCGTTCCGGCTGGCGAGCCCGGTGCTGCGCCTCGCCGCGCTGCTCGTGGACTGGATGGTGATCATGGCGGCGTGGAGCCTGGTCGTGATCGTTTTCTCGCTGTTGAAGATAGTGAGTCCGGACGCGGCCGAAGGGGCGATGGTCGTGGCCTTTTTCGTGTTGTCCCGCGGCTATGACATCTACGGCGAGTGGGCCTGGCGCGGGCAGACGCTTGGCAAGCGGATCCTGCGTCTGCGCGTGGTGGACGCGCGCGGGCTGCGCCTGAGCTTCGCGCAGTGCGTGTTGCGAAACCTGCTGCGTTTCATCGACGCCTTGCCCTTCGCCTACGCGGTGGGCGGCGCGGCGGCCCTGATCAACGCTCGCGGCCAGCGGCTCGGCGACATGGTGGCCGGAACGCTTGTCGTGCACGAGCCGGTCGAGCCCGCGCCGGGCGCGGCCGAGATCGGCGCGCAGCGCTACAACAGCCTGCGCGGCCAGGCGGCGCTCGTGGCCCGGCTGCGGCGCGAAACCAGTCCGGAGGAGGCGCGGGCGGCCTGGCAGGCGCTCGCGCGGCGCGAGCAAATCGAGCCGGCCGCGCGGCTCGCGCTCTACGGCGAGCTCGCGGCCCATTTTCGCGCGGTCGGCCGCGTGCCCGACGAGTTGGTCGAAGGGCTCACGGACGAGCAGCAGTTGCGCAACGTGGTGGACGTCCTCTACCGCGAACGAGCCTGAGCGGAGCCGGGTTCCGGGCGGCGGAGCGGCGGGCGATTCACAGCCCGAGCGCGGCGCGCACCACGGCGACCTGTTCCTCGGTCGCCAACGCGATGTCGACACGCAGCGCGTCGGAGGGCGGCTCGAGGGCGGCGAGCTGGCTGGGGAGGAGGGAGGGCGGCATGTAGTGGCCGCTCCGCGCGGCGAGGCGGGTCGCGATGAGCTCCGGCGGGCCGTCGAGGTGGATGAGGCGCATGCGATCCGCGTCGCCGCCTTGGAGCGCGCGACGGTAACTTTGCTTGAGCGCGGAGCAGGCAAGAACCAGCGGCGTGCCGCCGAGCGTCAGGCGTCG
Source organism: uncultured Verrucomicrobiota bacterium (assembly GCA_946481225.1). The sequence continues at coordinate 10,611 of CAMLNJ010000032.1, forward strand.
CTCGATCTCGGCGCGCAAAGAGGCGAGCCAAGGCGCGCGGTCTTCGTCCGTCAGCGGCTCGCCGGAGCGCATCTTGGCGATGTTGGCGGAGGGGTGGTGATCGTCCGCGTCGGCGAAATCCCACGCGAGCTCGTCGGCGAGGGCGCGCCCGAGGCGGGTTTTGCCCGCTCCGGAGACGCCCATGACGACGAGCACGACCGGGCGCGCGTTCACGGCGAGGCCAGCGCGCGGGTCTCGGCCGGGTCGCGGCCCTCGTCGGCGTCGAGATAGTCGAACATCGTCTCGATGGGACGGCCCACGAGCTTCGACTCGGCGATGCGTTGGGCGAGGATGGCCGCGCCGGCGTCGCGCCAGCCGCGCTTGGTCAGAAAGGCGTTGAAAATCTCGCACTCCTCGTCGCTGCGCGGCGGATGGCCGACGGAGGCGGCGCGCGCTTCCGTCCAAGCGAGGATGTCCGCGTCGCTCGCGGCCGGACCGGCCAGCACGCGGTCGCGAATCTCGGCGTAGGGCACGCGGAGGAAGCGGCACATGCGACCGTCGAAGACGGTGGGTTTGGCGGCGGGTTCGCCGAGGTTTTCGACGTAGTCGGCGGGGAGGGCGCCCCGCGCATGGAGGCGGATCTTGTCGAGCATGCGCCCGAAGTAGACGAGGCGCCCGACGCGGGCGTAGGGACTGCGAAGACCGGGAATGTGCGGCATGACGCGGCTCAACAAGACGCGGAAGGCGCGGAATGCAAAACCCTTCAGGGGCCTTGTTTCAGGGACCTCCCTTTAGTCGCGCCGCCAGTAGACCAGCGTGCAAAGCGCCGCGAAGGCGAGCGTCGGGCCGATGAGCCACCATGGGTTAATCGGCACCTGGTAGCGATGGCAGGCCCAGTAGATCGCGGCGCACTTGATGAGGATCAACAGCCAGCAGACGGAGAGCACCAGTTCCAAGTGGCGGCTTCGCGGCTCCCTCGGGTGGTCGACGTGGAGTTCATGCACGAGGTCGGCGTCCGGCGATCCCTCGGGACCGGGTTCGCGACGGGGGAAGCGGTGAAGAAGGGCGAACATAGAGGGCGGCGAGGGAGAAAACCGGCCGCGATTAACATTTACCCCGTTCGGCCGGCGGGCGCAATCGGGAGGAGTGGAAAGCCCGCAAAATCGGCCGAAAGACGCTCCCGACGACGCACGCCTCGACAAATGGCTTTGGGCCGTGCGCGCCTACAAGACCCGCGCCCTCGCCGCCGAGGCCTGCCGGCTCGGCCGTGTGATGGTGGACGGCCGCGAAGCCAAGCCGGCCGCCACGGTGCGGGCGGGCCAGGTGATCGAGGCACGACAAGGGATCGTGGTTCGTCGGCTGGTCGCGCTGGGTGTCCCGCGGGGGCGCCAGGGGCCGGCCAAAGCCCGCGACTTCGTGCGCGACGAGACGCCGGCGGATGTTTTGGAGGCTGCTAAACAGCAACGGGTTCAGACTATATTGGCCGGTGGCGGGGAGCGGCCGACGAAACGAGACCGCCGAGCCCGCGAGGCGTTGTGGAAAGAGGCGGATGGTATATAAAAATCCCCTAAAGGCGGGATCTTACAAAACCCGGGCCCCGCGATTGTCCTTGCTAATCGCGCGCCGCGCGGTGTGTTGGCGCGCATCGTTAGCGAAACGTTAGATGACAGGAACTGGTGAGTCGTCAGGAGAGTTAGGCTCTAGTGATGATT
>CAMLNJ010000033.1 GCA_946481225.1 uncultured Verrucomicrobiota bacterium
GAGGCCGGACTGCTTGGCGCCGGTGCCGTCTGGGAGATGGAAGTAGCCGCCGATCACGTCCTGGCCGTCGCCGAGCGGATCTTTCACCAGCATGCCGCGGAAGGATTGGGTGCGAACGACTTTCTTGCCCGCGGCGTCGAGGATGGCGGCGGAGCCGGTGACGATGCCGGTCTTGGAGTCGAGTTTGACCGAGACGCGGTTGGGGTTTTCCGGCGTGCCGGCCTTGGGCGCGGCGAAACCGGTGGCGGTGGGGGTGAGGCTTTGCGTGATGGGCTTGGCGAGCCGGCCGAGACCGCCGCCGGAGAGCGCGAAGTCGGCGCGGTTGGCGTCGTTGGCTAGCGGGGTGAGGGGCGCGAGATTTTTGCCCGTGGCAGGGAGCGGGGCGCCGAGCGCGAGGAGCTGTTGCTCGAAGCCGTCGCGGTAGAAGGATGACTTTCGGTTCGCGTCGAACGCCCAAGCCAGTTCGCCGACAAGGCGAGGCGCGAGAGCACCGGTGGCTATTCCACGGGTCAGCTGCATTTCGCCTAGCGCGAGGGTGATGCCGCTGAAGTAGAAGAACGGCAGACTGTGCGCATTGGAAATGGGGATGCTTTGGGTGAACTTCTGACCGAGGGCGGTCTCGCCGCTGATTTTGGCGGTGCCGTCGACGGCGAGATCGAGGGTGAAGAATCCGGCGCCGTCGGGGCCGGTGCCTTCGCCGGGGTAGAGGAAGCTGGTGTAGCGGGCCGCGTCGGGGTGGGGGCGCGTGGTCTTCGCCCAGTGGGAGGCCAGGCCGGTCTCGGGGGTGGTGGAGGCGCTGAAGTTTTCCACCAAGTCTTCGGTGTGGGCACCCAAGGTGAGGCGGTCGCTTTCGAGATGCCAAAGCACGTATAGATAGATCCCTACTCCTTGGTAGCTGACTGAAGTGCGGGCGATGCGGACTTGGCTGAACCGAGGGTAGCTGTTGGCTTGCGGGGGCCCTAATTTGGCGGTGAACGAACGGGAGAAGAGCGCGGAGCGATAGGTGCCGGTCACGTTGGCGCCGCTGCGAGCAACGGACCAGAGACCCGCGAGCGGGCCGCCCTCGAGGTCGAGCAGACCGGTGTAGCGGGCGGCCGGCAGGTCGGTGCTTTTGGCGATGGAGCTGAGGGTGAACACATGGGTGAAGGAGCCGCCGGGGTTGGTGACGGTGATCGAGATATCGTGGAGCCCTGGCTCGGTGATCACGCCTTCGATGGTGTGGGTCGCGGGGTTGAAACCCAGGCCGGACGGAAGGCCCTCGACGGACCAAGCAAGGTCTTTGCCGGTGGCATCGAGGGGGATGGACACACTGGAGCCTTCGGAGGTGGCGAAATTGAACGGCCATGTCGCGGCGTTGTAAGCGGGGCGAGGCGCAGAGGTGGTGATGCTCTGGATTTCGCTCCAGCGGGAGAGGGCGCCGCGGTGGTCGCCGCCGAAGACGCGGGCGCGAATCTCGTAGGTGGTTTCGGGAAGGAGGGAGGAGAGCGCGAGGGGGGCGTTGAACGAAGACGAGACGACACTCCACGCCGCGCCGCTGCCGGCGACGCGGTAGGCGAGATCTTTGACGGCTTGCTCGGCGGGGTATCCGCCGAGGACCGGAGCCTGTTCCCAGGCGAGGGTGGCGCTGGTGTCGCCGAGTTTGTCCGCCTTCAGGCTCAGCGGCAGCGACAGGGGCAGGCTGTCGACGGACCTGAAGGTCAACCCGAGATCAGAGAACACGATGACTTTGCGGGATAACGCCTCGTAGCAGCGGAAACGTTCCGCGGGGCGAGACGAGGGAATGACGCGAATATCGGAATACGCGTCGCCGAGATAGAGCAGGTGACGGCCGAAGAGGCTCGCGTCGGTGCTCTGGGCGTTGGGGTTGAGGGGGTCTTCGAGGTCGGCGACGAGGTTCAGATCGGTGTCGTAAGCGGCGTTTTGGAACCCGAGGCGGAAGGGCGCGTGCGCTTGGAGCGGATAGATTTCATACCAGACGCGGGCCGGATCGAGGGCCACGACGCGTTCGGCGGCAGGTTCGAGTTCCTGGCCCTTGATGTCGAGGCGGCGAAGCGTGGCGGTCGTGGGCGCGTAGTGGTCGTTGAAGGCGAATGTGTAGAGCGATCCGCCGTCCGGGGAAAGGCAGGCGCGCGTCTCGGTGCGGGCCGGGAAAACCAAGTCGTAGGCGGAGGTGGCGGGGTTGAAGAGGGAAAGTGTTTTCAGGCTGTCGAGCACCCATATGCGTCCGTTGTCCGCCGGCCGTATCGTCTCCACTGGGGTGATGTTGAGGCGGGGCGGGATGATGGGGCGTTGATAGCTACGAACAAGCGCGAGCGATTCCGGATCGAATTCGCCGATCCGCGAACCGTAACCGTAGATATAGACCGGTCGGGTCGTAGTGGATGCGTTGATACCAAGGTAGTCTGATCCGCCGACGGCCGAACCGGGAACGGGAACGCAGCGGAGGATTTGCTCGGAGGAGGTGTCGATCGAGAGGAGCAGCGTTTCGTAGGCCCCGGTGGCGGAGGATGTCGGCCCTATCGCCACGATGCGCGCCGCGTCGCGGAGCGGAGCAGCGGCCGAGATGTAGAGCTCCTCCGCGCGGATCATGAGGTCCACGGAGATGAAGCCGTCCGCGGTGACGATGCGCAGGCGGGCCGAGTGGACGCCGGCGGCAAGGGAGGCGGCGTCGATGGACAACTCGCCGGTGCCGGGACCGACGCCGGAGCCGGAGCGAACGATGAGCCAGGGAGTGTCGCTGACGAGTTGCCAAGCGATGTCGGGGCCGGAGGTGAGGATGGGGAGGGTGAAATCACGTCGACGGGCGCCGGCGACGGTGGCGACCGATAGCGGATGGTCGCCCACGCGGGCGTGGGAGACGACGAAGCGCTGGACTTCGCCCGTGAAAACACGGTCGGGGTAGATGGTGTCGACGCGCCAGAAGTAGGTGGTTCCGCCGGCCAGCGGGGCATCAAGGGTGAGCGAGGCGGTTTCGGGTGTGCCTGCGAGGAATTCGGAGGAAGGCTCGGCAGGAGCGAGGTTGGCGGCGTCGGCGGAAAGGTAGACGCGGTAGTGGTCCGCGCCGGGGAGGGGATACCAGCTCAGTTCGGACGTGGGGTATACGGTGCTACCGTGCTTGGGCGTGCGCACTTTGCTCGCCGGCAGGGCGGCGATGAGGTCGGGAAGGAAGTGGGTTTTAGGCAGAAGATCTGCGGCGCCGTAACGCGCGAAGACGGTGCTGAATTCGAGACCGTCGGAGCTAAGCCCGGTGACATACGTGTCCGTATCGAAGATGGAGTGGCCGAAGAGCAAGGTGCTCGCGGAGAAGTTCTCACGGGTGTCGAGGCGAAAGATGGAATAGGACGAGGAGGCCAGGTCGTTGTCAGCGAGAGCCGCGAACGCGCCTCCAGAGGGGGCGATGACAGTTGGCGGCTCGATTGAGAGGTCGAAAAGATGGGGGGCGGAGATGGCGCGGGGGTCGGAGGGGGCGAAACGGATGCGCGCCACGTAATCGTTCCAAGGCTGGGACGCGGCCGGCTGGTAGTTGATATCGACCTTCAGCGGTTGCGCATCGAGGGAGTCGATCAGTCCGTTCTCTCCCAGGGTAAGACGGCGTAGCGCCATCTTGGGGTAGTAGTGGGCGTAGCGATTTCGCTGACGCAGCCAGAGCTCCGGGCGAGTCGGATGCACGGCGAGGTCTTCGATGGTGGCGAGGCCGTCGGCCTCGAGCGGGGGCACGTCGTAGGACTGGAGGAGCGAGCCGGTGGCGGCATCCACCACGTCGAGGGTGCTCTGGTAGTAGGTGTAATAGTCCGAGTTTGTCGATGTGATCGCGCCGTAGCGGACGAAATAGAGGCGGCCGGCTTTTTCGCCGGCGAAGAGGCGGTTGGCGGCCGGAGTAAACGTCGTGGACGGAAGCGGCGCGAGGGTGTCGGCCGAAAGGCGGAAAAGCGTGGGGACGTCGGAATAGAAAATCCAAAGCTGGCTTCCGTTCGGGGAGAACGAGAAGTGCCGTGCGCCGGTGGTCGGAAGGGCCGCGGTGCCGGGAGGCGTTATACGGGCTTGGGCGAGAATCGCGCGGGTGACGGGGTTCAGGGTGAGGACCTTGTCGTGATAGAGGACGTGGAGTTTGGATTTGTCCGCCGAAAGGAGGGTCTTGGGCGTGCGATAAGTGGACACATACGTGGACTGGGCGGTGAGACTGACGGTCTTGGTGGCCGAGCGGACGGTGACCACGGTGGTCCGCTCCGCGTCCCCGGAATAAGAGGCGGTGAGCCGGAGCGTGCGGCCGTCGGCGGACAAAGACGGCACGAGCCAGCCGGGCGCGTTTTGAGTGATCGTGAGGCTAGATGCGTTGAAGGCCTGGTCGCTGCTGAGGATGGCGACGTCACGGGTGATGGCCGTGGAGTAGTATTCGCTGGTGAATACGAAGCCCGCGTTCGATTCCGCGAGCGTGAAGCTCTGAGCGCGGAGCGCGGTCGCAGGGCTTAGGGCGAGGCAAAGCAGGGCGATGATCAGACCGAACGTGGTGCGCAGGAACGAGGACACGGGGAAAGCAGGAGGCTACGCGGTTATGCCTAGCAAGCGCAGAGGGGAATTTCTCCGGGGAGGTGGGCATGAAAAAGCCCGCGGCAGTTCGGGCCGCGGGCTTTTCGGTGCCACTTGGGGATTGGGCCTGCGTCGCGCGGCGGATCCACCACAGATCCGCCGCGCGCGGCACCGTCACCACGACGGGCCGGAGTCTTTCCGCAGAGCACGCCCGACACGGGCGTGGCTACACGGAACTCAGCGCAGGAAGGCTTCGTGCAGGCCGCCGTCGACGGTCACGATCTGACCGGTCGTCTTGCTGAGGCGCTGCGTGACCAACAGGAAGTAGGCTTCGGCCTGGTCGGCCGGGGTGATCGGGGCCTTGGTCAGGGTCCGATCCGCGTAGAACTGGGCCAGTTTCTTGACCAGGCTCTCGGTCGCCTCGTCGTCGGTGTAGGGGATGGCGTATTTCGCCAGCGAGCCGATGACGCGGTCGCGGGGAAACATTGCCGAACCCTGCACGACGGTCGCGGGGGCGACGCCGTTCACGCGGACGAGCGGGGAGAGCTCGATCGCGAGCTCGCGGACGAGGTGGTTGGCGGCGGCCTTGGAGGTGTCGTAGGCGAGCGAGCCTTTCTTGGCGACGGCGGCGTTGGCGGAGGTGGTCAACACGAGGTTGCCGCGAAGGCCCTGGAGTTTCCAGGTCTTGAAGGCTTCGTCGGCGACGAAGTAGCTGCCGGTGACGTTGATGTTGAAGGTGAGCGCCCACTTGTCGTCGGGGATGTGGCCGGTGGTGTCCGAGGGGACGAAGATGCCGGCGGTGACGCAGATGGAGTCGAAGCCGCCGTAGGCGAGCGCGACCTGGTCGAGCATGGCGCGGATGGAGGCGCGGTCGGTGATGTTGGCGGCGAGGCCGATGGCGGGGCCGCAGTTCGAGATCCCGGTGCCGGCGACGCCGATGCCGAGGCCGAGCTTCTTGGTGAGCTCGGCGGCGGTGGCTTCGGAGGCGTCCTTGTTGAGGTCGACGCACACGATGTGGGCGCCTTCCTTGGCGAGGCGGTGGGCGGTCTCCTTGCCGATGCCGGAGCCGGCGCCGATGACGAGGATGACCTGGCGGGCGAGCTCCTTCTCGGCGGGCATGCGCTGGAGCTTGGCCTCCTCGAGGAGCCAATACTCGATGTCGAAGGCTTCCTGCTGCGGGAGGGCGATGTATTTGTCGATCGCCTCGGCGCCGCGCATGACCTCGACGGCGCAGTTGTAGAACTCGGCGGTGACGCGGGACTCGGACTTGTCCTTGCCCCAGGCGATCATGCCGAGGCCGGGGATGAGGACGACGGTCGGGTTGGGGTCGCGCATCGCGGGCGAGTTGGCGCGGCGGCAGACGTTGTAGTAGCCGGTGTAGTCGACGCGGTATTGGTCGAGGGCGGCGGCGAGCTTGAGCTTGAGCGCGGCGGCGTCCTCGGTCTGGGGATTCCAGTCGACGTAGAGGGGCTTGATCTTGGTGCGGAGGAAGTGGTCGGGGCAGGAGGTGCCGAGGGCGGCCAGGCGCGGGGCGTCGGCGGAGTTGACGAAGCGGAGGATCTTTTCGTCGTCTTGGATGGTGCCGATGAAGCGCTTTTGCTGGGAGACCTGGCCGCGGAGCCAGGGGAGGATGGCGGCGAGGGTGGCGCGGCGCTGGGCCTCGGGGAGGGTCTGGTATTTCTGGCCGCCGAAGGCCTTGGCGTCGCCGCCCTTCGCGGCGTATTTCGCCTCGATGTAGGCGGAGGCCTTTTCGATGCAGTCGAGGGTCCAGGTGTAGCAGGCTTTCTCGTCGTCGGCCCAGGAGATGAAGCCGTGCTGGCCCATCATGATGGCCTTCACGTCGGGCTGCTCCTTGGAGATCTTCTGCATGGCGAGGCCGAGCTCGAAGCCGGGGCGCATCCAGGGGACGTAGGCCATCTGGCCGCCGAAGATTTCCTGGGTGAGCTCCTGGCAACGCGCGGACGCCGCGATGGCGATGATCGCGTTGGGGTGCATGTGATCGACGAACTTGCCCGGCAGGAAGCTGTGCAGGGGGGTGTCGATCGAGGAGGCGCGGGGATTGAGGTTGAAGGTGGCGTGGGCCTGCATGGCGACCATCGCGTCCTCGGCCTCGGTCTTGAGACCTTTGTCGGGGCGGGCGTTGTAGACGCCCTGGAGGGCGAGGAGTTTTTCCTGGTAGAGGGAGGAGAAGAACTCGCGGCCGGCGGTGCGTAGGTCGCCGCCGGAGCCCTTCACCCAGAGGACCTCGACGGGTTGACCGGTGATGGGATCCTTCTCGGTCAACTTGGAGGAGGTGTTGCCGCCGCCGGTGTTGGTGATGCGCTGGTCGGAGCCCAGGATGTTGGAGCGGTAGACGAGGCGACCGACGGGATCGAGGGACGCGGCTTTGGCGTCGTCCCAGCTGTAGTTGACGTATTGATACTTGGACATGTGGGAAATGAAAAGAGGGTTAGAGCGACAGAGGACAGAGCGACAGAGGTCGGAAAACGGAGGGGCGGGAGGGGGGCCGCAAAGAGGCGCAGAAGGCGCAAAAGGGACGGACGCCAAGATATGCGCGGATTTGGGCTCGGGTTTTCCTAGGCTTTGTTAGGTGAGCTAATGGCGAAAGGGCCGAAAGAGCCGCCCTCGGCGACGAGGGCGGCGGGCGGTTTGGTTTTTGCGACTTTTGCGCCTCTTTGCGGCCAATCCGGTTTGGCGAATCAGCGCTTGGCGAGGACGGTCTTCTCGTAGGCGGCGATCTCGGTCATGAAGCCGAGGCCGGCGGGGGTGTTGTTGCGGTTGCAGAACTCGTCCCAGACCGGGCCGAGCGGGAGGGCGCGGCTTTCCTCGAAGAGGGCGAGGCGGAGGGCGTGGTTGCCGGCTTTCTCGGCGGCACGGAGTTGCGCGGCGGGCTCGAGGAGGGCGGCGAGGAGGGATTTTTGCGCGGCGCGGGTGCCGATGACCCAGGCGGCGATGCGGTTGATCGAGGCGTCGAAGTAGTCGAGGCCGATGGCGGTGCGGCCGAGGAAGCCGCCGCGGACGAGCTCCTCGAAGATGGCGCGGGTGGGGTCGTCGGCGGTGACGACGTGGTCGGAGTCCCAGCGCACGCCGCGGCTCACGTGGAGGAGGAGGGCGGGGGCGAACTGGAGGACGGAGGAGATCTTGTCGGCGAGCGACTCGGTGGGATGGAAGTGGCCGGCGTCGAGGCAGTAGGCGACGTCGCCGCGCTTGAGCGCGTAGCCGAGGTAGAACTCGTGCGAGCCGACGGTGTAGGACTCGGCCCCGATGCCGAAGAGCTTGGACTCGACGGCGTCGAGGTGGTGCTTGGCGTTGAGCTTTTCGGCGAAGACCTTGTCGAGGGAGTCGGCGAGGCGGGCGCGGGGCGCGGCGCGGTCGAAGGGCGTGTCCTTGGAGCCGTCCGGTATCCAGACGTTGGTGACGGTGCGGGTGCCGAGCTTTTTGCCGAAGGAGGCGCCGATGCGGCGGGAGGCGGCGCAGTGGGCGATCCAGAAGTCGCGGATGGCCTTGTCGGGGTGGGAGAGGGTGGCCTCGGCGGATTTGGGGTGGGAGAAGTTGGAGGGATTGAAATCGAGGCCGTGGAGCTTGCGCGCGAGAGCCCAGTCGACCCAGGAGGCGAAGTGCTTCGGCTCGATGGCGTCGCGGTCCACGGGCTTGCCGGCGAAGTCGGCGTAGATGGCGTGGAGGTTCAGGCGGTGGCGGCCGGGGAGGAGTTTTAAGACGAGGTCGAGGTCCTGCCGAAGCTGGTCGAGGGTGCGGGCCTTGCCGGGATAGTTGCCGGTGGCCTGGATGCCGCCGCCGGAGAGAGTGGCGTCGGCCTTCTCGAAGCCGCCGACGTCGTCGCCTTGCCAGCAGTGGAGGGAAATGGGGGTGGCGGCGAGGGTGGCGAGGGCCGCCTCGACGTCGACGCCGAGGGCGGCGTAGGTGTCCCGCGCGGCGGCGAAGGCGGCGGAGTTGGACGCGGATTTTTGGCGGCTACGGGGAGCGGAGGGCATGGGTAGTGGGACAGGGGGACGCAGGTTGTTTGGGAGATTTTGGAAGATTTCGAGCAATTTGTGGCACGAAGTGTGTGGAGACGGGGACAGGGGAGGGATGGCTTTCTTTTAATTTAGGCTGTGTCTTGTAAATAAACCGGAGCATCGCTGGCGCTCTGCGAGTGAAACGAGAAAGAGCGCTGGGCCGGCGTTGCCCTCGGCGGCACGGACCTTCGGTCCGCCTCCGCCTCGGTCGCCTTGGCCGAGCGCCCTTTCTCGCTCACGCTGCTCCGGTCTACTTACAAGACACAGCCTAACGCTGAGACGCGGAGGCGCAGAGAGAAAGGAGGGCGGGTGAGTTCGGGTGATCGCGCGATCCGGGGCGGTGGATCCAGGGTGGAGGTTACTCCGCGCCTTTGCGTCTCTGCTTTGAACCTAAAACCGGCGATAGCCGCGACTCATCTCGCACAACCTGCTGATCATCTGCTGATCGCATCGACCGCTCGACGCACCTTCCAGGTGCGCCTTCGGATCGCTGCAATCACCATCCGATTCAGCACCTTGCGCGATCTTTCGCCGGGGCTATCGCCGGATTTAGGTTGAAAACTGGTCAAGCATGGGCGGCCGGGGATGGGTAAAAGAAAGCCCCGCTCGGGAAGCGAGCGGGGCGGTGAGGAGCAGGCCGAGCTGGGGCTCGGCGTTCCCGGGGGGAGGCGGAAGCTTAGTGGCTGGAGGGTTCGGAGCTGCGGACGAGGGCGTTGAAGGCGAGGGCGGCGGCGGCGCCACCGGCGAGGTCGGCGACGAGGTAGACGAGGGATTGGCCCGGCTCGACGAGGCCCATGAGGGGAAGGGCGAAACCAACGGCTGGGTTGAAGGCGCCGCCGGAGATGCCGCCGACGGCGAAGGCCATGGCCATGACGGTGCCGCCGATGGCGAGGCCGTAGAAGGAGTTGTTGGCGGTGGTCTTCGCGGTGGCGACGTTGAGCACGGTCCAGGCGAGGGCGAAGGTGGCGAGGAACTCGACCGTCAGCGACGGGGCGAGGGCGAAAGACGCGGCGCCGAGGTCGGGTTTGCCGTGGATGGCGAGGACGACGAGGCCGGCCAAGAGCGCACCGATGACTTGGGCGATCCAGTAGGGAACTAGATCGGCCTTTGGGAGGACGCCGCGGAGGAAGGCGGCGAGGGAGACGGCCGGGTTGAAGTGTCCGCCGGAGACGTGTCCGCCGGCGAAGATCATGACCATGAGGATGCCTCCGATGGCAACGGGCGGCAGGGCGGCGCCGCCGCCGACGGACATGCCGATGGTGAGGACGAGGAAGAAGGTGCCGATAAGTTCGACGGCGTATTTTTTCATGTGGATGGGAGCGGGATGGGGCCGCGGAAGGGCGCGGTGTGCCCAATGACCAATGCCCGATCACGAATGGGCAATACGGAAGGCGGATTCCGGTTGCGGCGTGGTTTTGGTGGCGGGTGCGAACTCGGGGCGTTGGCGGGCGCGTGGGCGGGCGAAATTTGGCCCCCGGTGGATTCTGTTGGTCCATGCACCGGCGAGGCGGTGGCGCGAAAAGGAAATCGGCGCGAGTCGCGGGTCGGGCGGCGGGAGCGGGGGGCGTGAAGGTCAGCGGTCGGCGCGCGGGAAGCCTTCGGCCCGTGGCAACGCGAAAACGGGGGCGAGCAGGGCGAGGGCGACAAGGCTGAAGGCGAAGAGTTCGCGCTGGTGGGAGCGGGCCACGATGGTGCCGATGATGCCGCAGCCTTCCGCCATCGCCATGGCGACGATGAAGATCGGGAGCTTTTTTTGCAGGGAGCCGAAACGCGGGAGAACGAGGAAGCGCACGAGGATGGAGGCGACGACCGCGCCGATGCAGAGAAACTCGATGGGGCCGAGCGCGGCGGCGGCGGGTTCGGGGACGGGCCTGGCGCGGGCGGAGGGGCCAAGAAAAAAGTGTATGACGACCACGCCGGAGGTCATCGCAAACCAAAGCGCCCAGAAGGTGATCGCCTGGGTGGCCGGGGTGGGTGTCGGGGACGGCGAAGCTGAGGGAAAGGAGCGCATGGCGGTGGTTTATTTGCCGGAGGTTCCGGGCGTATATTCGGGATCGATGTCGTCGAGGAGGTCCTTGCCGACGCGCTCTATGCCGAGCCGGGCCAGGGAACTGGCGGGGTAGAGGGATTGCGCGGCAAGCCACTGGGTGAGGGCGGCGGCGGGGCGGCCGGCCTCTTCGTGGCGCTTGGCGGCGTCGATCCGGCCGACGAAGCCGGCGACGCGCGGGGCGAGCTCGGCGCGGCGCTGGTTGACCTGGACGTCGTTGGGCGTGAGGGCGGAGGCGTTGTCCAGCGCCTCCCAGGCGGCGAAGGCGTTGTTCTGCGCGAGGAGTTCCTGGGCCTGGGCGAGGAAGATTTCCACGCGGGAGAGTTTTTCGATGATCTCCTTGAGGCGGGGGCCGCGGACGGCGTCGGTGAGGAGGGCGATGGCGAGCTCGCTGCGCTGGTCGTAGAGGCGGCGGAGGTCGTTGCGCTTGAGGGCGTCGTCGAAGAGCAGGGCGGCTTGCGAGCCGAGGTCGACCTGCTGGGCCATGTTTTCGGTGTAGGTCTTGATGGCGGGGTTGAGGGGCCAGAGGGAGGCGGCGCGCTGGACGCCTTCCTGGGCGCGGAGGAAGTCGCCTGCGGCGGCGGCCTGCTGGGCGGCGTAGAGGGCGAGGGTGCTCATGCGCTGGGCGGCGCGGAGGGCGGAGACCGCCTCGCCGGAGCGGAAGTCTTTCGCGTTTTGGCCGATTTCGGAGACGAGCTTGTCGACGGCGTCGTAGTCTTTGAGGTCGGCGAGTTTTCGGGCCTGGTCGATCTGGCGGTAAAGGGCGAGGAGGACCTGTTTTTTCTCCCGTTCGAACCCGGCGACGGCGGGCGTGTATTCACCGAGGAAGAAGGTTTCCTGGAGCCGTTCGAGGGCGCCGACGAGCTGTCCGTCCTCGTAGCTGGCGCGGACGGAGTGCATGGCGGCCTCGGTGTCGTTCATGGCCTCGCGGGAGAGGAACTCGAGGGTGTCGACGGTGAGGGAGAGGTCGGTGGCGGGGAGGAAGGACTGGATCTCTTTCTGGCCGACCTCGAGTTGCTGGGCGGAGCCCTTGAAGGTGAAGCGGTAGAAGCTGGCGGCGATGAGGCAGTGCTGGAAGCGGCGCTGGAGAAAGAGGTTCACCAGCGCGGTCTGGAACTGGAGTTTGGCCTGCACGCCGGTGAGGGCGGAGCCGGACTCGGCGGCGGCGATCTTGGCCTCGGTTTCGACGAGGTTGCGGGCGCGGAAGCCCTGCGCGACGGGGTCGAAGCCGCCGGGGATTTCCTTCTTCTCGGCTTTTTTCGGGTTGGCGTGGTTGGTGCGCGGGGTGTTGCCGGTTTTGTTGGTGGTGTTGCCCGAGGAACCGGAGCTGTTGCCGGCGTTGATCTGGGGGCTGGCTCCGTCGACGGCGGAGGCGGCCTGGGCGAGGGTGTCGCTGGTGATGTCGTAGCCTTGGCGCGCCATGGCGTCGCCGGAGCCGATGACGCCGAGCTGCTGCTGGCGGCGGATGCGGGCGAGTTCGCCGGAGGTGACGGCGAGGGCGTCGCGCTCGTCGCGGATGCGCCACGCGTTGAAGACCTGGTTGGCGACGGCGAGGGAGGCGCCGCCGTC
>CAMLNJ010000034.1 GCA_946481225.1 uncultured Verrucomicrobiota bacterium
CGCGCCGCCCCCTCCCCCGCCGCCCGTGCCGCGAAACCAGCGGTCCACCTCGGGCGTTTCGGCCAACACCTTCTCGACCTCCGTCGCGTAGGCCGAGGCGTAGACCGGGCTGGAGCCGAGCGGGAAGTTCATGATCAACCGGAAAAGCCCGCGGTCCTCGTCGGGCGTGAGTTCGCGCTGCAGCTGCGTGAAGCTCCAAAAACCGGCGGCGGTGAAAAGAAGCGTCGCGACGAGGACGAGGAGCGGACGGCGCACCGCGAGGTCCAGCGCGCGGGAAAAGCGGGCGTTGAACCATTGGAAAAACGGCTCGGTGCGCCGGTGCAGCCAGCCGTGCTCGGCGCGGCCGTCCGAGCCACGGCGAAAACGCAGCATCCGCGAGCAGAGCATCGGCGTCAGCGTCAGCGCCACGATGCCCGAAACGGTCACCGCCAGCGCGAGCGTGATGCCGAACTCGTAGAAGAGGCGGCCGGTGTTGCCCTTTTGAAAGGCTACCGGGACGAACACCGAAATCAGCACGAGCGTGGTGGCGATCACCGCGAAAGCCATCTGCCGCGCGCCGAAGACCGCGGCGCGGACCGGCTCCTCGCCGCCCTCGATGCGGCGATAGATGTTCTCGAGCATGACGATCGCGTCGTCGACCACGAGGCCCACCGCCAGCACGAGCGCGAGCAGCGTGAGCAGGTTGATGCTAAACCCCAGCCACGACATCGCGGCGAAGGCGCCGATGAGCGATACCGGGATGGCGAGCAGCGGAACGAAGGTCGCGCGCCAGTCGCGCAGGAAGGCGAAGATCGTGATGACCACCAGCACGCAGGCTTCGATGAGCGTGCGATAGACCTCGTGCACGGAGCGCTCGACGAAGACGCTCGTGTCGTAGGCGATCTCGACATTCACGTCGGAAGGCAGGTTGCGCTTGATCTCGGGGATCATCGCTTTGACGGCGGCGGCCACGTCGAGGAGGTTCGCCTGCGACTGGCGAAGGACCCGCACGGCGACGTTGTTGCGGCCGTTGAAACGGTTGTCGGTGCGGTATTCGCTGGCGCCGAGCTCGACGCGCCCGACGTCGCGGAACTTCACCTGATAGCCCCCGCGCGTGGCGATGACCAGATTCTCGAAGTCCGAGACCTCGGCGAGGCGACCTTCGAGGCGGACCGGGAACTCGCGCGAGCGGGACTCGATGCGTCCGCTCGGCACGTCGACGTTTTGCTCGCGAAGCGCGGCCTCGAGATCGGAAACGGTCAGGCCCTGCGCGGCGAGGCGCTCGGCGTCGACCCACAGCCGCATGGCGTAGCGCTGCCCGCGCAATTCCACCTGCGACACGCCGGGGATGGTCTGTAGGCGTTGCACGGCGATCTTGTCAGCCTGCTCGGTGAGCTCGAGGCGCGACATGCGCGGGGAGTTGAGCGAAAGCACGATGATCGGATCGTCGTCCGCGTCGGCCTTGGAAACCTCGGGAGGGTCCACCTCGTCGGGCAGGCGGCCGAGGGCGCGGCCGACGCGGTCCCGCACGTCGTTCGCGGCGGAGTCGACGTCGCGATCAAGGGTGAATTCCAGGGTGATGGTGGAGCGCTCCTCCGCGGAGTCCGAGCGCATGAGCCGCACGCCGTCGATCGCGCTGAGCTGCTCCTCCAGCGGCTCGGTGATCTGCGTTTCAACCACTTCGGCGGCGGCGCCCGGGTAACGCGTGCTGACCGAGACGACCGGCGCGTCGATGTCGGGGTATTCACGGATGGGAAGAGAGCCGAAGGAGAGCAGGCCCACCGTGACGATGAGCACGGAGAGCACGATGCAGACGACCGGCCGGCGGATTGAGAGGTCGGAGAGGATCATGGCGCGTCGCTTCCGAGAGGCTTCATCTCCACGTGGGCCGGCACCGGATCGAGCGACGCGCCCGGGAAGAGCACGAGCGCGCCGACGCCGGAGGAGACGATGCGCTCGCCGGCCTCGAGCGTGTCCGGAGGCACGGGCCGCACCTCCACGCGGGCGCCGACGCGCAGACCGGTTTGCACGTTCACGTAGCGCGCGGCCGGTTTTCCGTCTTTTTCGGCCACCGCGATCAACTGCACGCCGCGGACCCCGGCGAGCAGCGCCGCCTCGGGCGCGACCAGCACCTGCTCGCGGGTGGAGAGGAGGATGCGGACCGAGGCGAACATGCCGGGCCTCAGCGTGGCCGGCGGATCGCGCAACACGGCCTTCACCTCGCTGGCGCGCACCGTCGGATCGATGCTGGCGCTGACGAAAAACACCTCGCCCTCGGCCTCGACCGGGCGGGTCTCGGCGCCGACGCGGATGCGGGCGGTCACACGCGTGCCCGGCTTTACCAGGGGGATGCTGCGCTCGGGCACACGAAAGGAGACCTTGAGCGCCGAGAGATCGTCGAGCGTGGTGAGCACGGTGGAAGGTGTGGCGTAATCGCCCATGGAGAGGCGGCGCGCGCCAAGCACTCCCGCCACGGGCGCGACGATGCGGGTGCGGGCGAGCCGGACTCGGAGCAAATCCAGCGCTGCGACGGCGACGCGTTCCTCGCTGAGCACCCGATCCACCTCGGCCTGGGCGAGCGTGCGGTCCCTGGCGAGGGAATCGGCGCGCTCGCGATTGATGCGGGCCAGGTCGGCGCGGGCCTCGGCTTCGGCGACCTGCGCTCGAAGTTCGGCATCGTCGAGACGCGCGAGGAGCTCGCCTTTCGCCACGGCCTGGCCCTCCGCGAAGGCTATCTCCCGGACGATGCCGGAAAGCTCGGGCTGTATCGCGATGGATTCGTTGGCCTCGAGCGTGCCGGTGACTTCGAGCGTCTCGCGCAGGTCGTCGCGGGCGAGCGGCACGACCTCGACCCGCTGCGGGATGCGGGCGGAGGCGCCGGTCCCGGAAGCGTCTTTGGCCGGATTGCAGGCGGACACGGCTCCGGCGGCGAACAAGATAAGCAGGGAAACGGGAGCCAACTTCATGGCGCCACTGGGAGACGGCCCGGGGCGCTTCGCAAGTCCGGGCAAAAAAACGCCGCCCGTTTTTCGGGCGGCGCGGAGTCGGCGGAAAAAGACGAAAGCGGGGCGCGGAAGGTTACCCGATCGGACGAAAAAGCTCAGCCGATGTGCTTCGCGTAGGCGTCCGCGTCGAGAAGCTCGGCGGGCACGGGACCGGAAAGCTTCACCTTGAGCATCCAGCCCTCGCCGTAGGGGTCGCGGTTGAGCGTCTCGGGGGCGGAGTCGAGGGCGCCATTGACCTCGAGGACGGTGCAGGCGGCGGGAGCGTAGAGATCGGAGGCGGCCTTCACCGACTCGACCACGCCGAAGGTCGCGCCGGGGGCGAAGGTGGCGCCGACCTTGGGCAACTGGACAAACGTGATGTCGCCCAGACTGGATTGGGCGTAGTCGGTGATACCGACGAGGGCGGTGCCGTCGTCGGCGGGACGAAGCCACTCGTGGGACTTGGCGTAGCGGAGGTCGGCGGGAATGTTGCTCATGATCGGAAGCGTGGGAGCGGAACGATGAAGGGAATGCGGGGAAAGATTGTTTTTCGACCGGCTCAGCCCTGCTTGAGGGGAACGAAGGGGGGCTTGACCGGTTGGAGCGCGATGGCGGTGCCGCGGATATCGACCGAAAGCGGACCGGCGGCGGCCGACGTGTCGATCAGCGCGGAGCCGATCGCCTCGTTGAGAATCGGCGAGAGGGTGCCGGAAAGCACCCGGCCCGCGGGCGCGCCGCCGGGGCCGGACACCGGGGTATCGGCCCGCACGATACGACGGTCGCCGGTGCGGAAGAAGACGACCTTCTTCGCGGAGCCGGCGTTCTTCTCGTGCAGCAGGGCGTCGTGGCCGATGCAGGGACGGGACTTGTTAAGCTTCACCGTCCACCCAAGACCGGCGGTCAAAGGCGAGATCTCCGTGGAGAGTTCGTGGCCGTAGAGCGGATAACCCGCCTCGAGGCGGAGGCTGTCGCGCGCGCCGAGGCCGGCGAGTTCGAGGCCATGCGGCTGTCCTGCGGCGAGCAGCGCCTCGGCCAGGCCGACCGCCTCGCTCGCGGCGTGGTAGAGCTCGAAACCGTCTTCGCCGGTATAACCCGTGCGGCTGATGATGCAGTGGACGCCGGCGACGGTGCCCTCGCAAAAATGGTAGTAGCCGAGCGCGCCGAGCTTGGCGCCGGTGAGCGCTTGCAGGATCGCGGCGGCGCGGGGCCCTTGAAGAGCAAGAAGCGCATAATCGGCGCTGCGATCGACGACGGTGACATCGAAGGCGGCCGCTTGGACGCGAATCCACGCCAGATCGGGCGCGATGTTGCCGGCGTTGATGCAGAGGAAATAATCCTGCGGCGCGCGCATGTAGACGAGCAGGTCGTCGAGCGTGCCGCCGTCCTCGCGGCACATCGGCGAGTAGAGCACCCGGCCGGAGTGCAATTTCGCCACTTCGTTCGTCACGAGTCGCTCGAGAAACTCAAGCGCCTGGGGACCGCGCACCTCGACCTCGCCCATGTGGCTGACGTCAAAGAGGCCGGCGGCGCGCCGCACCACCTTGTGCTCCTCGAGGATCGAGCGGTATTGCACCGGCATTTCCCATCCGGCGAAATCGACCAGACGGGCGCCCTTGGAGGCGTGAAAATCGCGAAGCGGAGTGCGTTGAAGGGCGCTCATGGAATCGAAGGTCCTAGAGGCGGCGCGTGGGGCGACGCGGGCAACAAAAAAGACGCCCCGGCGAGGGCGTCTTGCAAAAGAAAGGGTGATCCGGCGAGGACCGGCTTATTGGCGGTGGTAGGTCGCCACGATTTTCTCGACCAGATACTTGTGGTCGGCGGCGGTGAGCTCCCCGTTGGCGAGCATCGCGTCGGCGCGGACGATCTGGGCGGTCATCTCCGCGAAACGGTCCGACTCGGAGATGTTGCCGAGGGCGGGCTTCAGCTCGATCACCAGCTCGCCGGGCACCAGATCCGTCGCGGCGCCAAGATCGTAGTCGAGGCCCCAGCGCAGGAAGCGGTGGTCGTAGTTGGAGGAGGACGGGAGCAGAAGGGCCGATTCGGCAACGAAGCCGCCCTTTTCAAAATCGACGCGGAATACCTCGTCGCGACGGAGCTTCACCTTGAAGGGGGTCTTGCCGACCGCGGTGCCATTGATCTTGACGTTCGCGCCTTCAGGAGCGGAACGCACGACCACTGTCTGCCTTTGGCCCTTCGTAAACACGGCGCAGCCGGAAGAGGCCAGAGCAACAAACCCGGCCAGGAAGGCCGCAGAAAGATGGGGAAGTTTCATGAGCGGGCAAAATAGGGGAGTGCGGAAACCATTTTTGGGCGAACCCTTACCGTCAAGGGCAATGACACGTCGTGATTTGAAAGCTTCGTCGCGAATTTTGGTTCGTCAGCTCGGCGCGGGCGGGCAACACCGCAGGGCTCCCCATGCATTTGCCCGTCGCCTATTGGGTCCACGACCTAAGCCCTTTTCTGTTCCGCTTCACGGACACCTTCGGCATCCGCTACTACGGATTGGCCTATCTGGCGGGTTTCGCGACGGGCTGGTGGCTGCTCCTGCGCTACGCCCATAAAAGCCTGAGTCCGATACGGCCGGAGCAAATCGGAGACCTCATGACCGCCCTCGTCCTCGGCGTCCTGATCGGCGGACGGCTGGGCTACTTCGCGCTCTATCAACCCGACGCGGTCTGGCATGATCCACTCACCTTGCTGCGAGTCTGGGATGGCGGCATGGCGAGCCACGGCGGCTTTGTCGGAGTGGGCGCCGCGCTTTGGTGGTGCGGCCGGAGTTTCCGGCTGCCGTGGCGCCACCTCGGAGACCTCGTGGTCAGCGTCGCGCCCGCAGGAATTTTTTTCGGCCGCGTCGCCAACTTCATCAACGGCGAGCTTTGGGGCAAAATCACCACCGTGCCGTGGGCGGTGATCTTTCCCGACAGCGCCGCCCCCGGAACTCCCGCCGAACTGATCCCGCCCCGGCATCCGTCCCAGCTCTACGCCGCGGCCTTGGAGGGCTTGCTGCTGTTAGCCCTCACCCAGTGGCTGGTTTGGCGCACCCCGCTGCTCCGCCGCGCCCCGGGTCGGATCGCCGGCGTCTTTCTCATCGCGTATGCGGCGGCGCGGGCGCTCGACGAGGTTTTCCGCGAACCGGACGCCGGCCTCCTCCTGGGCCTCAGCCGCGGCACCTTTTACTCGATTTTTCTCGTGGCGGGCGGACTTGCACTGCTGTTCGCACCCGCTGCTCCCCTGCCCTCCGCGTCAGCCTCGGTCACGCCGCCGCAGGCGCCGCGATCCTGAAACCCGCCGCGAGCAGCGCCGCGCGCGCCGCCATCAGCATGCGCAGCGCGTCCGGTCCGTCGCCATGCACGCAGAGCGTCCGCACCCGCCCCGAACGGGCGAGCGCCAATACCTGCGCCTCCGCCGCCGAGGCCTCGTGCAAAACCGCTCCCGGCGCCCCACGGGGCACCAACGTGCCGTCAGCGCGGTAGGCGCGATCGACAAAACCCTCGGCGATGAATCCGAGTCCCGCCGCCACGGCCGCTTCGCGCAAACACCCCTCCGGCGGGCCGAACAATAATGCGCCCGGCGCCTCGCGCCTCGCACACGCGACCAATGTCTCCGCCAGCCACGGATCTCGATTCGCTTGATGGTAGAGCGCGCCATGCGGCTTGACATGGCGAATCATCGAACCGACCCGGCCGGCGGCATCCGCCAAGGCGCGTAACTGCCATTTCAGCAGTTCCGCCGCGGTCTCGCAGGTCAGCGGCCGCTCCCGCCGCCCGAAACCCTCGCGGTCGGCGTGTCCGGGATGCGCGCCGATCGCCGCTCCGTGCCTCGCCGCCAAGGCGCAAGCCATCGCCATGCTCGCCGCGTCGCCCGCATGCGCCCCGCAGGCGATGTTCGCCGACGAAATACCCGCGGCGAAGAGCGCGGCGTCCGACGCGCCGCCCTCGCCGACATCGGCGTTTAGATCGATCACCAGTCTCTCCGCATCCATCGCAAGCGCGCCCCTTTTGGACCGGCTAGCGCCGCATGCCCAGGCCGACGCGCAGCCGCGCGAGATCGGCCGCCACGCGCAGCCGCGCCTGCTGCGCGGCGGAGACCTCGGTGAGCTTGAAGACGATCTCGGCGCCGGGCCGCGCTTGCGCGAGTTTCGGCAGATCCGCCGACGCGACCTGCCCGAGCTGCGGATAACCGCCGATGGTCTGGCCCTCGGCGAGAAGCACGATGGGCTGGCCATCGGGGGGAACTTGCACCGTGCCCGGCACCACCGGCCGCGAAAGTTGTTCCCCCGCCCCTCCGGGCAGCAGGAAAGGCTCGCCCGTCAGACGCAGCCCCATGCGATCCGACTTGGCGCTCAGGTGGAAACGCCGCGACTCCACCGCCCGCGCGCCGCCGCCCGGCCCGAAACGTTTAAAAATTTGCGCCCAATCGATTCCCGGCACGAGACGCACCTCGACCGTCTCCTTGCGCGCCGGCGCCGGCACGGGCGCGGCCAGGCGCCAAGCCACGTCGCACGCGATCCCGGCGCCCGTGCCGCAGGCGAGCCGATCTCCCGCCGCGAGCGGCCGGCCGGCGTGCCCGCCGAAACGCGCCCCCACCGCAGTCCCCGCCCCTCCGAGCAGAACCGGCACGCGCAGGCCGCCCACCACGGCGAGATACAGGCGCGCGCCGCGCGTCAGCACCGAACAATCCAGAACCTGCCCGGCCCGCACCGCGAAGGGCCGCCCCGAAGGCAGCCCCGCGCATTCCGCCCCGACCACCGCCACCACCGTGTCGGCGGAGAAACGCAGAACCGGCCCGACATAGGTGCATTCAAGCAAAGGTGCTTCCGGAGCGTTGCCGACCGCGAGGTTCGCCACCGCCGCCGCCCAAGGGTCCAGCACCCCGCCCAGCCCCACCCCCAGCGCCGCGAACCCTCGCCGACCGAGGTCTTGCACCGTGGTCAGCGTCCCGGGTTTGATGACCTCGAGGAAGGGCCCGACCGGGCCCCGGCGCCCGTTTCCGTTTTCAGTCCCGTTCCCGCCGACGTTCGCCGCCGACAGCCCGAAATGGCCGGCGGGCGACGGGGCCGTCAACTTGTCCACCGCCTGAAACTTAACCCGGTCCCCGGTCGCGAACAGCACCGGCGCCTCGGTGCGCTCCGGCACGAAAAGCTCCAGCGATGTCCGCCCGACCAGTTGCCAGCCTCCTGGCGTCTCGCGCGGATAAATCCCGGTGTGGCCCCCCCCGATCCCCACGCTGCCCGACGGCACGCGCAGGCGAGGCGTGGCGCGCCGCGGCGTCGCCAGTTTTTCGGGAAGACCAAGCAAATAGGGGAACCCGGGACTGAAGCCGATCGCCGCGACATGATAGCTCGCGGAGGCGTGGAGTTTCACCACCGCGTCCACGGACAACTTTGACGTCTTCGCCACGTGCTCGAGATCCGGCCCCGCCTCGCCGCCGTAAACGACCGGAACCACATGCTCCCGCGCCCGGCGCTCCCGGCGCGGCGCGGACGAGGCCTTCCCCGAAAGATGCCGCTCCAGCCATTCGCCGACCACGCGCCACGGCAGTTCTCCATGCGCGGTGGGCACACGCTCCGGCTCGTAGAGCACCCCGACGCTCCCATAGGCGGGCACGATCTCGGTAACCCCCGCCAACCGGTCCGACGCCAGAGCGGCGGCGAAAGCTCTCACCCGCGCCAGCAAGGCCGCGTCGGGCTCGCCGTCGAAAGTAACCAAGTAGGCCGTGTCGCCCATCGTCTGCAGACTCATGCGCTTAACCTGCCGGCCCCGAGGGCGCGGCACAAGCACCACGCGCTTATTGTCCGACGAGCCTGCCTGATAACCGGCCGGAATGGGTTGCCCTCCGCCCGAGACCGGGCGACATCTTGAAACTTTTCCGCCATGCGCCGCGCTTCCTTTTCCATCCTCGTCGCTCTCCTCGGAACCTGCGTCCTCGGCGCCGCCGGCTGCCGCCGCGACGAAATCCGCACCTATGCGGTGGAAAAAGAACCCGCCGCGCCAGCGCCCAAGGCTCCCGCCGGGCCGCATGCCGGAACCATGCCGTCCCCCGTCGGCGCCCCCGGCGCCAGCATGGCCAACACCCGGGTCGACACCGCCAGCGGCCCCGCCCTCGCCTGGGACGCGCCGGCCGGCTGGAACGCCGGCCCCGAACGCCCGATGCGCAAGGCCACCCTCCTCATCCCGGGCGAAAACGGAGGCCCCGGAGCCGAACTCGCCGTCACCGCCTTCCCGGGCGACGTCGGCGGCAATCTCGCCAACGTCAACCGCTGGCGCCAGCAACTCTCCCTCCCGCCGATCCCCGAGAGCGAACTCGGCTCCGCGCTTCGCCATCTCGACGTCGGCGGCTTGCACATCGACCACGTCGAGCTCGTTGGCACCGCCGCGCCCGCCCAGCGCGTCCTCGGCGCCATCGTGCCCCACGGCGGCGCCACCTGGTTCTTCAAGCTCTCCGGCCCCGACGCCCTCGTCGCGCGCGAGCGGGAGACCTTCCTCGCCTTCCTCCGCACCCTCCGCCCCGCGAACTAAGAGCGAGGAGCCGGGAAGAAGGCGCCGATCTCCGGCATTTTCTCCCCGCTTCCGGCGTCCTCCCCGTCTCGCCTTCAGGCTCCACGTTCCTGCTTCCCGCTCCCTGCTCCCAGCTTCTCTCTCCATGCGCGAACTTTACCGCGAATTCGTCCGCTTCTTCCTCTCGCTCCGGCTCACCGTCGCCCTGCTCGCGCTCTCGGCCCTGCTCGTCTTTCTCGCGACGATCGACCAGGTCCACCTCGGCATCTGGGCGGTGCAGGAAAAATGGTTCAAGAGCTTCATCGTCCTCCACGAGATTAAGGGCCTCCCCGTCCCCGTCTTCCCCGGCGGCTACTTCATCGGCGGCCTTCTGCTCCTCAACCTGATCGGCGCCCACGCCAAGCGCTTCGTCTTCAGCTGGAAAAAAGCCGGCATCCAGCTCGTCCATCTCGGCCTCATCCTCCTGCTCCTTGGAGAGCTCCTCACCGGCCTCTTCCAGGAGGAATACCAGATGCGCCTCGATGAGGGACAGACCAAGAACTACTCGGAGAGCTGGCGCTTCAACGAACTCGCCATCGTCGACGCCACCGCCCCCGCGGAGGACGTCGTCACCGTCATTCCCGAAAAACGGCTCGCGCGCGCCTCCCGCGGCGGCGACGCGCTCCAAGTCCCCGCCCTGCCCTTCCGCGTCGTCCCGCGCGCCTACTACCCCAACGCCGCCCTCGCCATGAAGGAGCAGGCCCCGCCGATGCTGAAACCGGTGGAAAACACCTCCACCCGCGGCATCGGCCCCAAACTCCTCCTCGCTCCCCTGCCGCCGACCTACAAGCAGGACCAGCGCAACCTGCCCGCCGCGCTCGTCGAGCTCGTCGGCCCCGAAGGCAGCCTCGGCGTCTTCCTCGTTTCCACCATGATCACCGAGCCCGAGCGCTTCAGCTACGCCGGCCGCGAGTGGGCGATGTCCCTCCGCTTCCAGCGCGCCTACAAGCCCTACTCGCTCACCTTGCTCGACTTCACCCACGACCGTTACGCCGGCACCGATATCCCGAAAAATTTCTCCAGCCGCGTCCGCCTGACCACCCCCGACGGCGTCAACGACCGCGAGGTGCGCATCTTCATGAACAACCCGCTGCGCCACGACGGCATGACCTTCTACCAGGCGGGCTTCGACAACGACGACAAGACGACCGTCCTGCAGGTCGTCCGCAACCCGTCCTGGATCATCCCCTACCTGAGCTGCCTCCTCATGGCCGTCGGCCTCTTCTGGCAATTCGGCTGGCACCTCACGCTCTTCACCGCCCGCCGCGGGATGGCCAGGAACGACACGAGGGCCGCCGCCGCACGGGGCGCCGACGCGCCCGACACCGTGATCGCCGTCGGCCTCGTGCTCGCCCTCCGCCTCCTGGCCGGCCTGGTCGGCCTCTGGGTCACCGCCTCCACCGACGGCACGCCCGCCGCCGTCGGCCTCGGCGTGCTCGCGGCCGAGTTCCTCGCCTGCTCCGCCCTGCTCGTCGGCCTCGCTTCGCGCCGCGCCTGGACCCGCCCGCTCCTCGGCGTCTACGCCTGGGCCTCGCTCCTCCTCCTAGGCGGCGTGGCGGCCTACGGATTCCTCGGCGGCGACATCTACGACGCGATCCTGCGCTGGGTCCTCATCGGCCTCCACGTCCTCACCGCCGCCGCCCTCCTCGCCCTCTCC
This sequence comes from uncultured Verrucomicrobiota bacterium, assembly GCA_946481225.1. Next base: position 11,157 of record CAMLNJ010000034.1, read on the forward strand.
CGCGCCTTCTCCCGCCCCGCCGAGGCGAACTGGTTCGCCTCCCCGCGCGCCCGCTCCGCCGCCGCCTCCGCCTGAGCCCGACCCGACGCCATGAAGAAATTTCTCCCCCTCCTCGTCGTTCTCCTCGGCCTCGCCTACATCGGGTCGACGCTTCGCCCGCCCGCCGCCCCCGCCGGCGAGCCGGACTACGTCGCCTTCGGCCGCCTGCCCGTTCTCGTCGGCGGCCGTATCAAGCCACTCGATACCGTCGCCCGCTCCACCCTGCTCCAGCTCCAAGGCCGCCAGACCGTCCGCGACTCCGCCCACCCGAAGGCGCCGAAAGGCGCTTTCCAAGCCTGGCTGTATCGAAATTACCCCTCCCTGTCCTGGACCAAGCTCGCCCCGTCGCGCTGGCTCGCAGACGTCCTCCTCGACGACCGCAAAGCCAACGCATACCAAGTCTTCGAGATCGTCCACCCCGACCTCCTCGCCCTCCTCAAGCTCAAGGAGGAGGACGGCGCCGGCAAAAAGCGGTTCTCCTACGACCAGCTCGCCCCCGGCCTCGAGGAGCTCCAACGCCAGGCCGGCCTCGCCCAGCCGATCGAGGCGCAGCGCCGCACCGCGTTCCAGCGCGCGGTGATCGCGCTCCGCGACAACATCGGGCTCTACGTCCGCCTCCAGGCCTCGCTCGTCCCGCCCGAGCTCGACGACCCGCTCGGCGCCCTTCGCGAGTTTCAGGAAAAACTTCCCGCCGGCATCGAGGCCGTCCGCCTCCGCCAGCAGCAAAAGCCGCACGACGAGGCCGCAGCCAAGCGCATCATGGATCTCGCCACCCGCTTCGACTTCATGGCGCAGAACGCCCAGCTTCTCGCCGTCCCGCCCGACGAGAACGAAAAGGACGACACCGCCTGGCGCAAAACCGGCGACGTCCTGCTCCAGACATTCCAGACCGGCTCGATCGAGGCGCACCCGCTAAGCTACGCCGGCCTCGCCTACGCATGGCGC
>CAMLNJ010000035.1 GCA_946481225.1 uncultured Verrucomicrobiota bacterium
AAGTAACCGAGGCCGTAGGTCTGATGGTAGCCCCAGAGATTCCAGTTGGGATCGCGCTCGGCGACGTCGCCGACGGTATCCTTCCACGAAGAGGCGTTGGCCAGCCCGCGGCCGTGCGCGATGCAGCCGCCGGGGAAGCGGAGGAACTTGGGATGCAGGTCGCGCAGGGCCTCGACGAGGTCGCGGCGCAGGCCGCCCTTGCGGCCGAGCCAGGTGTTGTGCGGGAAGAGCGACACCATATCGAGGGCGAGCGTGCCGCGACCGGCGACGGTCACGACAAGACGTCCTTGATCGGTGGCGTGGGCGGACTCGATCACGGCCTCGAATTTTTTCCATTCTCGCCCGAGGCCGCGGAGCGTGGTCGCGCCGCAACGGGTGCCGTCCGGCAATTCAAGGGCGACGGTGATCGTCTCGTCGCCGCTCCACTCGACGGCGCGGGCGTGGAAGGAGAGGTCGTAACGGTCGCCGGCGTCGAGCCGGATGCCGTCGAAGCCGGAATTCGAGGCGCCGAAGCCCTGTCCGGGGTCGTCGACCCGGAGCAGGAGATAGTTGCGGTTTTTCGCGTTGAGCGAAAGGGCGTTGGCGACGGAGATGTCGCCTCGCGCTCCACCGCGCTCGATCTTCTGCCAAGCGAAGAGGGGATGGTAATCGCGCCCGCGCTGGTCGTTGCCATTGACGGAGTAGTATTCGAAGGAGCGGTTCTGAACGAGCTCCGCGTAGAGACCTCCGTCCGCGGCGAAATTGATGTCCTCGAAGAAAAGGCCGTAGAGGTGCGGGCTAAGCGGAACGCCTTGCTTGGTGCAATCGACGCGGACATCGACGGCGGCGCCAGACAGGGAAAACGGGAGCACGGCCAACAAGGTCAGTGCGGCGGCGAGGGGACGGGCAGGTGACTTCATGGGGAAAACGAAGCGTGAAGGGTAAGGGCGCAAGCCGGCGCTGTTCGGACACAAACAGCGCCTTTCTCGTGAAAGGACCGACAGGGCATGGGAAGAAAACTATCCGGTTCGGGCTGAGCGAACCGGCGGGTTGGGCAACACTCGGCGACAAAAGCCAAGACGTCGAGCGTCAGCAAAGCCGCCCTCGACGCCAAGCCGACCCAACGAAGGACGCCAGGCCGGCGAAGACCGATTCAGACAGCCTACGATTTGTCCGGCGCCGCGACGGCTTTGGTTTCGTCCGGGGTGAAATCCACGGTCAACGACTCCCCTCGAAGCTCGACCTTCCGCGTCCAGCTCTCCGGGTGAACCTCGACGCGGAACGACCGCGTGCCCGGCCAGGAGGCGGCGGCCGCCGGGGTTTCTCGCCGGATCTTCAGCGTCGCGCGGGCGTCGTCCCACTGGAACCGGGTCACGGCGGCGTCGCCCCGCAGATAGGCGAGGCTCTCGCCGTCGTCTTCATAGAGTGAATACGCGCCGTCGGCGCCACGATAGACGCGCAGCGTCAAGGGGGCGTCGACCTTTTCCCCGGTGTATTGCCGCGCCGGATCGATCGGAAGGATCGCTCCCGCGCGGACGTAGATCGGCATCGTGGCAAGATTCACCGAACGCGAGACCATCGCGCCGCCGGCGATCTTCCGTCCGGTCCAGAAGTCGTGCCACGAACCCTCCGGGAGATAGAGTTCCCGCCGGCTCGCGCCCCGCTCGAAGACCGGCGCGACGAGGAGATCGCGGCCCCACAGGTATTCGCTTCCGATCCCGCGCGCCTTCTCGTCGTTCGGATAATGAAGCCAGAGCGCGCGCATGAAAGGCAGGCCCGTATCGCGCGCCTCCCAGGCGAGGGTGTAGTTGTAGGACAGAAGCCGATAGCGCAGCTCCGCGTAGCGGCGGGCGATGGGCTCGATCACCGGGTTGTTCAACTCCTCCGGCGCCGGCGGCGCCTGGTCCTCGAGCGGCCCCGTCTCGTCCCCGCCCCAAGCCCAGGGCAGGCGCATCCGCCACGTTTTCCCGTGGGCGCGAAACGACGGGCAAAACGCGGCGAACTGAAACCACCGGACATAGAGCTCGCCGGTCAGCTCGGGGTTCGGAAAAAAGCCGCCCAAGTCCGTGCCCCAGTAGGGACCGACGCTGAGCGAGTGGTTGAGGCCGACGGCGATCTGGGCCTCGAGCGTTTTCCAGGAGGAATCGGTGTCGCCCGACCAGATCCAGCCGCCGTAACGGGCGACGCCGAGGTGGCCGTTGCGATGCAAGCTCCAGGGCCGGAGATCGGGCCGCGTGGAAATCGGCCCCTCGTGGTAAAGCTGGTGGCGCTTCATCCGCTCGAAGAGGTCGAACCAGTCGCCCTCGTCCGGCCACCACGCGTCGACGCCCTGCTTCATCAAGGGAACATGCTGCGACCAATAATCGGCGATGTGCGACGCGTCCAAAGTTTCGCCGGCCCGCGGCGGGATCGAGCCCTGCAAGCCCGGAAGCCGGTCGCGGTCCCAGGGCACCATGTGCAGGACCACCTTCACGTTTCTCGCGTGCAGATCGGCGAAGACCGCGGCCGGATCGCGCTTGAAAACCTCGGGGTTGAATTCGAACGAGGGCTGGGGCTTGTTCCAGCCGCGCGGCGTGAAGCCGGTGCCGAGGTAGACCACGGAATCGATCGGAAAACGCTTTTCGCGAAACGTGTCCACCTCGCGGACCATGGCCGCGTCGTCCTCCAGCGTGCGATGGGACTGCATGTAGCCGAGCGCCCATTTCGGCGGCATCGCCGCGGCGCCGGCGACGAGCGAGACATCCTTGAAAAACCTGGCCGGATCTCGCGCGTCGAAAACGAACAGGTCGATGAGACCGGGCACATGGGACTCCATCGGCGGGAGCCCCTTGCCCAACTGGAGGCGCTGGTTTTTGAAGTTCTGCCGCATCTTCGCCGGATCCGCCGGCGGGATCGGAATGAAGCGACCCGCATCCGCCTTGCTCAGGTCGATCCGGCCCCACGGAACGTGAAAAAAGAGGCCCCATCCTTTGGTGCCGATCATCAGGGCGACCGGATTCCGCGAGCCATAGATCCCGCGGTCCCAACGCGGCTGCATCGTATCCAGCACGCCGCGACGATCGAACTGCACGGGCGCTTTTCGCCAATCCACGCCCTTGGGCGTCGCGGGGCCGCCCTCCCCCAGCCCCAGCACGGGCTGGTCGTCGAGCGCGAAACCCACGGTCCCGTCCTCTTGGAAAACGAGCGACTGGACCACTCCGCCGTCTTTTCCGCGGACCACGACGCCCAGCGGCTCGGGCGAGACCTCGACGCGCAGCTCGCCGAACTCCGCGGTCACAGGGGCCTCGATTTCGCGCAGGCTCAGGACCGGGCGGGGATACTCGCGATCGGGCAAGACCGGCGTCCGGGGAAAATCGCCGACGAAGCTCGCCGGTTTGAGCGTGATGCGCACGGCGCCCGCCCCCGCGACCCGGATATCGAGCACGCCCGGTCCGCCGGCGGCGGTGATCGGGCGGCCGACGAGCGGCCCCGCCCCGATCAGGAACAAGGAGAACGCGAGGACAGGCGAAGCGGGCGGGAGGCTACGACGCATTTAAAGATATGGGATGCCTGGATCGGTGATCTGAAAAGCCCGCAGATTCACCGTGTCGGAATCGGGCAAGACGGCGCCCGGTCCCTGTCGGCGGCTCCGATTGGCCACGCCTTGATCGGCTCAAATAGGCTGTAGCCACGGCCGTGTCGACCGTGCCACCCATGTCGAGGAATGTGTCGTTGTCATTGATGCCCTATACTAGGGCGTGACGCGCACATGGAGGAAGAGGCGGGCATCCGCGCCCATGGTCCGGGTATGGCGGATGAGTTGGTGTGTCGGCTGATCCTCCAACACCACGGAGTCGCCGCCGGCCGGGGCCCACGGACCGGCGAGGTCGGTGCTTTCCTCGACCACGATGACGAGATCGGTGGCGGCCTTCGACCGGCGATAGACGAGGGCCAGCGGCGCGACGGACCCGTCGGCAGAGGGAAGGACGTTCGACGCGGCGACGTTCGGGTCGCCGTCGAAGGCGCGCTCGAGCAAGTTAACCACTCCGTCCCCGTCGGGGTCGGCCGCGTCGGCGGCGTCGCCTGAATCGGCCGTGGTGCCGAAGTTCGCCTGGCGCCAGGTCTGAGCCGGCGTGAGCGGCGCGGTGGGCGTGGCGGTGGCTTGGAGGGACTTCGCGCTCTCGGCGACGGTCTTCTGCGCGGTCACGACGTAGTGGTAGGCGATCCCGGAGGAGACGGCGCCGTCGGTGTGGCTCGTGGTCGCGAGGTCGGAGGCGATGGCGACATAGGGACCGCCGCTGACGGTGGCGCGTTTCACGGTGTAGCCGGTGGCGCCGGCGACGGCGTTCCATGAGAGGGAGACCTGCGCGACGCCGGAGGTGGCGACGAGGCCGGAAGGCGCGGAAGGCGGCGTGGCGAGCGCGGCGACCTCGGTGGCGGTGAGCGCGCGGCCGATGATCCGGAATTCGTCGAGCTGGCCGTTGAAATACGGGTCGGGCCACTGCGAACGGCCAAGCCAGTTGTTGGTCGTGTTGCCGAGACTCGCGGGCGTCAGCGTCATCGCGCCGTTCGCGCCGGCGACGACGCCGTTCACGTAGAGCGTGCCGACGTTGCCGGAGAAGGTCACCGCAAGGTGCGTCCAGGTGTTGGCCGTGAGAGCGACCGAGCTGTAGATGTCCTGCGGCGCGACGCCGGGCGTGCGGATGGAGAAGGACGGGCGGCCGTTCGCCCCTTGAGCGGCGAGGAACAGGTAGTTGTCCGTGCCGGTGCCGAAATCGAACACGCGCGCCCAGGTGCTCAAGACGCTCGGTCGGACCCAGGCGGAGAACGTGCAATCGCCCAGCGAGCTCACGACGCCGGCGGGCAGGGCGAGGTGATCGTCGGCGCCGTCGAGCGCGATGGCGCGGTCGAGGCGGCCGGTGACGCGGGTCGGGCCGTTGACGAGGGCGCCGGTCCAAGCGTTGCCGGACTCGTCGGCGGTCGTGGCGCCGGAGGCCTCGTCCATTTTCAGCCAGGCGGTGGACGTGGCGGACGCGGGCAAGGCGACGGCTTGCGGAGAGTTCGCGCTTTCGCCGGAGGAGCCGACGGCGGAGACGACGTAGTAATACGTGACGCCCGGCGTGGCGGAAGCGTCGGTGTAGGTGGTCGTCGCGCCGAGCGTGGCGAGAGTCATGTAGGGACCGCCGCTGGTGGTGGACCGCTTCACATTGTAGCCGGTGGCGGACACGGAGGCGGACCACAGGAGCTTCACCTGGCCGCCGACCTCGGAGGGAACGAGAACCGAAGGTGGCGCGGGGGGAAGCGGCGTCGGCGTGGCGGAGACCTCGGCGGAGGAGGCGCTTTCACCGGCGGCGTTGAGGGCGGAGACGACGTAGTAGTAGGTGGCGCCGTTGGCGAGGCCGACGTCGACATGGCCTGCGGAGGAGACGGTGGCGATGGTCGTGTAAGGCCCGCCGGATACGGTCGAGCGCTGCACCTTGTAGCTCGTGGCGCCGAGCGCGGCCGACCAGCCCAGGGCGATCCGGCCGTCGCCGGCCTGGGCGGCGAGCGCGGGCGCGGCGGCGGACGCGGTGAGGCCGCGCAGGCGGTTCAACTCGGCGGCGCTGAGCGCGCGGTTGTAGATGCGGAAGTCGTCGATCTTGCCGTTGAAGTAGGGATCGGGGAACTGGGCGCGGCCGATCCAGTTATTGGTCGTGTTACCGAGGCTGGAGGGCCGGAGCGTCATCGCGGTGTTGGTCGCTACGGAGACGCCGTTGACGTAGAGGGTGGCGGTGTTGCCGGAGAGCGTGACCGCGACGTGCGACCAGGCGCCGGTCGGGAGGGGCGTGGCGCTGAGCTGCTGTTCGCCGACCGAGGGGGTGCGAATGGCGAAGCGGAGGACGGAGCCGTTGGTCGGCGCGAGGAACATGTAGTTGTCGGTGCCGGTGCCGAAGTCGAAGAGGCGGGCCCAGTTGCCGTGAACCTCGGGGTTTACCCACGCGGCGATGGTGAAGTCGTTCAGGGCGGAGACGACGCCTGCGGGCAGGGCGACGTAATCGTCGGCGCCGTCGAGATCGACGGCGTTGGCGAAATTGCCGGCCGCCCAAACGGGGCCGTTGACGAGAGTGCCGGCGCGGCCGAGGCCGCTGGCGTCGCCGGCGGTCGCGCCGCCCGTTTCATCAAAAGGCAGCCAGGCGCGAAGCTCGGCGTTCGCGGCCGCGATCACCGGGGCGGAGTCGGCGCCGGAGCCGGAGGGGCCGGTCGCGGAGACGACATAATGGTAAGGCACGCCGGCCTGCACGGTCGTGTCCGCGTAGGCGGCCGCGGAGGGCGTGGCTATCGTGGTGTAAGGGCCGCCGGCGGCGAGGGAGCGTTTCACCTGGTAGCCGGTCGCGCCGACGACGGAGCGCCAGGAGAGGTTGATTTGCGCGGAGCTCGTGGTGGCGGCGAGCCCGGTCGGAGCGGACGTGGGCTGCGGGCCGACGGCGCCGTAGATCTGCGCGTCGTAGAGACTGGGGTAGTCGGAGGAGCCGCCGGTGACGTAGACGCGGACGTAGCGGGCTACGCCGGAGAAGGTGTCGGTGGTGACGGAGGGCGTGGTGTTGTCCGTGCGGTCCAGCAACGTGGTGTAGCTGACGCCGTCGGTGCTGCCTTCGATGCGGTATTTGTAGGAGCGGCCCTCGTCGTCCATCCACTGAATCACGGCCTTGTTGACCTGCCGGGCCGAGCCGAGGTCGACCTGCCACCAGGCGGGGTAGCCGGGGGCGTCGGCGCACCAGCGGGTGAAGATCGGATCCACGTCGTTGGCGTTCACCGCCAGGTTGCCCGACTGTTCGCTGCTGGCGGTGACGGGGCGGAAGAGGGAGAGCAGCTGCATAGGCTGCACTTCGTTAAAGACGCGGCACTCGTAGAAGGCGGCCCAGTAACCGCCGCCGACGACGCCCGTGACGACGACGCGCACGTAGCGGCCCGATGCGAGAAACCGGTCGACGGTGGTGCCGGTGACGGTGTTGCCGGTGCGGTCGGCGGCGACGGTGAAGTTCGCGCCGTCGTCGCTGACCTCGATGCGATAGCGGAAGCTTGGCGCACCGTCGCGGAACCAATCGACCTCGACCTTGGTGATGGGTTGCACGGAGCCGAGATCGACCTGCCACCATTGGGGGTAGGTGCCGGAGGAGGCGGTCCAGCGGTCGCCGGCGACCCCGTTGTTGCCCTTGGTGTCGTAGTTGCCGCCGTCGACGGAGCTGGAGGAGACCCAGCGGCCCTGGGAAACGACGCCGGCGGGCGGCGCGCTTTGCACGAGCGGGTGGAGGAAGGTCCAGTGCTGATTCCTGCTGTTGTTGCCGGCCGCGATCCACTGCTTCATGCCGGCGCCGTCGGTGGTCTGCCCCTCGTTGTCGAGAGCGCGGCCGTTGGCCTTGTTGATGATTTTGAAAAAGAACGAGTCGGTCGGGACGATCTCCCAAAGCTGGTTGTCGGTCGGAACGCCGCCGACGAGCGAGGTGAGGGCCACGGGCGCGCCATCCGCTGCGGCGCCGAGCGAGTCGAGGTATTTGCCGGTGGCGACATTCTGGAGGGTGAAATACCGTGTGCCGAGGATGAGATTGACCTGCCATTCCTGGGCTGTGGTCGGGGTGTTTTCACCCTGCTTGAGCGCGGCGCCCTCGGCGGTGGCGCCGAAACTGTCGAGCATCTTCGCCGCGGAGCGATTGCGGAGCCGATAGGTGTCGGGCGCGACGCCGATGGTCTGGTCGCCGACATCGAGGCTCATGTCTCGGCGGAAGGCGCCGATGATGCCGACCATCTGCGGGGCCTGCACGCCCTCGGAGTCGTAGTTGGCGCCCTGCGGACCGTAGTGGGCGCCGTAGATGAACTGACGTTCGCCAGGACCGTCGTAAGCGCGGCGGAGATTGACCGTGTAAGTGCCGTTCCAAATGGACCAGCGCTGGTGCTGGTCCCACTGCCAGACCGTGCCGGTGCCAAACCAGTGGCTCGATTCGTGCATGGCGGTGCGATAGTTGCCCGAGCCGCCAAAGCGGATCTGGCCGAAATAGCCGGCGTCGGCGGTCGGGGTTCCGGAACCGTAGACGACGGGGATGTTGTAATTGTAGGACGAGTAGGTGTTCCACGTCGCCACGCAGTCGTTCATCGGACCGGGGCCCCACGGGCCGGCGTCGCCGCTCCAAGTCAGGGCCGGCGAAGACGGAACCGCGAAGACGGCCAAGGCAAGGCACGCGCACACGGACCGGCAAACGGCGAAGACGAGCGCGAACGCCACGCGAAGGGATAGGCGGGAAAACAGACGTCGGGGGATCATCGGGACGGAACGGGAGCCAACTGAAGTAGCGTGGATTCTCGGTCTTTCCCGCCTAGTCTCGACGAAGTATCTTCCCGCCACGCGTGTGAAACAAACGCCGCCTGCCGCAAAGTTCACGTGCGACAAATTACCCCGGCGTCCGAGACAAGACGCGCAACCCGCTGGATCATCGGGCGATCCCCCCCCCGAAAGAGGCCGTCTTCTCCGCGTGCAAAAGCAGCGGGACCGCCTCCACGTCACGGTGATGTCTTTCTTCCGAACAACTCAAAGCGGCGCATGAGGCGCCGCCTGAAGCGCGGCGAGCGCCAGAAGTTCGTCGCGAATTTGCCGGTCGAAGAAAGACGCGATCCAACGAAGCGCGGTCGCGGCCGGACGCGCAGGAACGACGAGCCGGCGGGGAATCCCGGCGTCTGGGATGATGCGGACATGTGCGGGGTGGGGTCATGGAGAGAAACGCGTCTCCCACCCCATTTCCGCCACCCGCCCGCGGTCAAAACCTGCAATCCTCCGATGTATAGCGGCTAAGGATACGAATCGATCCGCTATTCAACGACCACACGGAGGCGCAGGAAGGCGCTTCGAGTCGGGCTGTCCTCGATCGGTGTGGTGAACACATAGGTGATCACGTCGAAATCTCCATCGGCGACCGGCTCGCCAACTTGCGCGACGGCGGACGCGGACTCAGGCGTGCCCAAGCCGCCGAGCGTGACCGAACCCTCCGGGATGAGCGTGGCGCCGGGACGAACACGGCGGACTCGGGCGCCGAGCGTGAGGTAGGCGCGTCCTTCGACCGCCGCCGGGTATTCGGCGGCGGTGAGCGCGCGAAGCGCGAGGACGGGACTGCGCGCGGCGGCGTCGGACGACAGGGGATCGCCGCCGAGTATCCATTCGAGAGCGTTGGCGAGGCCGTCGCCGTCGGCATCGGCCGCGGCGGCGGAAGCGCCGGCGGGAAGAGATTGTTGCGCGGCCCAGGCGGCGAAGTCGGGCAGCGCGGCGGCGACCACGCGGAGGGTGCCGTCGGTGGCGAGCGTGGAGCCATCCCAGCCGAGGCCAGGACCGAGGTCGGGCAGATCAAAGGTGGAGAAGGAGCCGGAGCGAGCGCCGGCGGCGAAGAGAGGGAAGGCGTCGCCCGCGGCGACGGAGCCGCCGAGCTTCGTCACCGCGAGCGTGCCGCCGAGGGCGAGCGCGCCGGCGACGTCGACCTGGTCGCGGGTGCCGGCGACGGGATCGAGCTCGATGCGCGTGACCGAGTCGGAGGCAAGCGTGAGATCGCCCGAGAAGCGAAGCGTGCCGACGCCGGCGGAGCCGGGGGCGAGGATGCCGCCGGAGAGGATGGAAACAGGGCCGCCGAGCACGCCGGTGCCGGCGAGGGCGGCGCCGGATTGCACGGTCACGGCGCCGGAGGCGGTGGAGCCCTCGACGCGGAGGGTGCCGGCTTGGACGTTGGTCGCGCCGGTGTAGGTGTTGGCCTGGGTGAGCGTCCAGACGCCGGAGCCGGTTTTCACGAGGCCGCCGGCGCCGGGAAGGACTTTGTCGAAGACGCCGTCGCCGATGCCGGCAAGGGTGAGCGTGCCAGAGGAAGCGCTGGCGATGGCACCGCCGCCGCGGGAATCGTTTTTCACCGTCCAAATGTCGCCCGGCTTGGCGGCGTCGAGGGTGGCGCCAGACGCGCCGATGGTGAAGCCGGGACCGTAGGGGGCTTCGGCGGGATTCTGCGGGGCGCCGGCTGCGCCGCCGGTGAAGCGCACGGTGCCGCCGTTGATGACGAAGCGGGCCGGGTTGTAAGAGAGACCGCCAAGCGCCTGGGTGCGGTAGGTGGCGTTGGCGATGCCGTAGCCCCAGCGGTCGAGCTCGAGGACGCCGCCGGCGTTCACGGTGAGCACGGCGGTGTTGTTCCAGGCGCCGGCGTAGAGGGCGGCGGGCTCGAGGACGGAGAGCGTGCCGCCTCCGATGGTGACGTTGCCCGTGAAGATGTTGGCGGCGACGAGAACGAGGCGGCCGGCGCCATTCTTGGTCAGGGAGACGCCGGTGGTGGCGTTGCCGTTGGCGATGACGCCTTCGATCTCGAAATCGCCCGCGCCCGAGAAGGTCAGGGTGCGCGCGCCGGTGGCGTTGGAGGTGACGCCGCCGAGGGCGAGGATGCCGGAGTCGGACTGGAAGAGATAGTTGGAGCCGCCGATCTGGACCGTGACCGGACCGAGGGTGTTGAAGCCGGAGAGATTGCGGATGGCGGGGACCGTGTTGCCGCGACCGGCGAGGGAGACGGCGGCGGAGGTGGCGATGTCGCCGAGGGCGGCGCTGAGCTCGAGGGTGGAGGAGCCGGAGTTGTTGTTTCGTATCTGTATCAGGGATACGTCGGAAATGGCGTCCGGGTGGACGACGCGGACCGCGCCCTGGGCGACGGAGGTGCTTTCGGAGTCGATGTTGAGCGTGCCGGAGAGGGAACCGCCGCCGGCGAGGACGAGGGTGCCGTTGCCGCCCTTGGTGAAGCCGCGCTCGCCTTCGAGGGGGACGGAGAGGACGGCGGTGTTCTGGTTGACGGCGACGGTCGGCGAGGCGGTCGTGCCGGTGTCGAGGATGAGGGACGCGCCGGCGACGGCGGCGAGGGTCCAGTTTTGCGCGCCGGTAGTGTCGCCGAAGGAGAGCGAGCCGAGGGCGCGGGTGCGGTCGAGGGTGACGGCGCGATCGGCGGAGATGTTGAGCGTGGAGAAGTTGGCGGAGGCGCCGACGCCGTTGGCGGGGAACGAGGAGCTCCAGTTGGCGACCGTGTCCCACTGGCCGTCGGCGTCGACGAGCCAGGTGCCGTTGCCGATGACGACCGGCATGGTGACGGTCAGGACGGCGGAGTCGCTGGCGCCGGTGGAATCGGTCACGGAGACGACGAATTCCTGGAGTCCGTCGTCTCCGTAGCCGGGGGTGCCGGAGAGGGTGCCGTCGGCGGCGACCTGGAGCCAGGCGGGGCCGGAGACCTTGGCGAAGACGAGGGTGTCGCCGACGTCGGCATCGCTGGCGGCTGCGGCGAGAGTGCCGGAGTAAGGCTGGTTCTGGGTGGCTGAGCCGCCGGGGATCGTGGTGGCGGAGAACTGCGGGGCGGTGTTGGCGCCCTGCATGGCGGCGATCTGCGCGGGGCTGAAGGCGTAGTCGGCGATGCGGACGTCATCGATGAGGCCGGAGAAAAGCGGGTCGGCGGTGAAGCGGCTCTTGCCGATGTAGTTGAGATCGGCGGAGAGCTGGGACGGCGTGATGGAGAAGGCGCCGGAGGCGACCTGGGCGCCGTTGAGGTAGAGGCGCGCGGTGCCGCCGGAGAGGGTGACGGCGACGTGCGACCACTGGCCGACGGGGAGCGCGGAGGACATCTGGACGGTTTGCTCGGAGCCGTTGTTGCGGGTGGCGAAGCGGAGATAGCCGCCGGTGGCGCTTGGGGTGAGGAAGGCGTAGCGCGAGGTGTCGTGGCCAAAATCGAAGATGCGCTGCCAGTTGGCGCCGCCGTCCCAGTAGACCCAGGCGGCGAAGCTGAAGGAGGAGGAGCTCGCGACGTCCGGGGGGAGTTGCAGGTGCTGGGTGGCGCCGTCGAGGTGCAGGGCCTGGCCGCCGCTGCGGCCGGGGACGAAGGCGGGGCGGCCGGCGGCGAGGGCGTTGTTGCCCTGGCCGGAGGAGTCGAGGGTGTCGCCGTCGAGGGCGAGCTGCGTGAGGGGGCGCGCGCCGGTGCGCGGGACGCGTTGGAGGTAAGAGAGCGGGGATGCGTTGTCGCGGTAGGCGACGCCAGCCGGGGTGAGGCCGCCGCTGTCGTAGGTCATCTGGCGCATGTATTCGACGCGGCTGTAGACGGCGTAGCGCTCG
>CAMLNJ010000036.1 GCA_946481225.1 uncultured Verrucomicrobiota bacterium
TCCGTCATTGTCGCGTTCATCCACGCAGACTATCACGGCCTCTATCACTTGCCTATGCGGTCGCCGAGCGGACGCTTACTGATCTCCCCGGCTCGCCAGCTCCGCAACCCGACCACCACGGGCGCGAAACCATCCGGCAAACACTCCACGCTCAGCGCCAACGCGCCGGCTAACGTCCCCGGACGACGATTTCTCTACCCTCCATGGCATCTCGCTGATCGGGAGGAAGTTCAACCTACCCTACCAGCCACGGGCCGTCCCCGACCGTATGCACCGCTCCCCGTGTAGCCCCGGCCGTGTTGGCCGTGCCCTTTCGCCAACGCGTCCGGGGACCGGCCCCGCTACACCGGAAAGGATCTTCCACTCAAGCTCCGCACACGGTTCAGGCACGGAAAATCAGCGTCAGGCGCGCGCCCGGAGGCCAAGGTTCTCCGCGTGGAAAGCGAGCGCCTCGCGCACGTGGAGATCCCAGTAATCCCAATCGTGCGCCCCCGGAAATTCGCGGTAAACATGCGGGATCTCCGCCTCCGCGAGCGCGCGGGCGAAATCACGGTTCGATTCGAGCAGAAAATCCTCCGTGCCGCAGTCGAGCAGCAACGCCGGCAGTCGGCCCGCCGCCTGCGCCCGCCGCGCATAAAAGAGCGGATCGTGCGCCCCGCCCCGCAGCTCCCCGTCGCCAAAAATGCGCCGCATCTCGGCCAACATCGCCGCATCCCAGTCCAGTCGCCGGGCCGCGTCCGCCAACGTCGCGCCGTCCCCGAAATACGAACGGCCGAACGCGCCGGAATGACTGTTGATCGAGCAGAATCGATCGGCGTGGGCCAACCCCACGCGAAGCGCGCCGTAGCCGCCCATCGACAGCCCGCCGATCGCCCGCGCGCCCCGCTCCGGCTTCGCGGGGAAAAAGCGCTCGATCACCGCCGGCAACTCCACCCCGATGTGCGTCGCCCAGGCGGGCCCGTCCACGTTGTCGGTATAGAAACCGCGCTGCCCGTCCGGCATCACGACGATCAGTGGCAGCTTCGCCGCGTAAACCTCCAGCCGGGTTCGGCGCAGCCAGATCGTATGATCGTCGGAACGCCCGTGCAGAAGATAGTAGACCGGGAAAGGCCCCTCGCCCGCGTCGGGCAGAAGCACCTGCGCGGTCGTCTGCTTGCCCAGAACCAGGCTTTTCCAATGCAGGGTGACGAGCGCCATGGGAGGAATCGAAAGGCCGGCCGGCTCTAGTCGACCCGCACGATGTAGCCGCGGAGATACTCGCTTTCCGGCATGGTGACGAGCACCGGGTGATCCGGCGGCTGATGGCAAAACTCCACGACCTGCACCTTGCGCTTCGCGTCCGCCGCGGCCTCGGCGAGGACGCCGCGCAGCTCCGCGTCCTGCATGTGGTGCGAGCAGGTGTAGGTGGCGAGCAGTCCGCCCGGCGAAAGCGACTTCATCGCGCGCAGGTTCAGCTCCTTGTAACCGCGCAGCGCGCCGTCGATCGCGCTCTTCGATTTCGCGAAGGGGGGCGGGTCGAGCACGATCAGATCCCAGGTCTCGTCGCGCTTCGCGCCGAAGTAGTCGAAGACGTTCACCGCCTCGAACTCGGCCGACACGCCGTTGCGCTCGGCGTTGCGCTTCGCCTGCGTGATCGCGTCGAAGGCGCTGTCGAGGCCCCGCACCGCCGTCGCGCCCGCGCGGGCGGCGTGCAGCGCGAAGGAACCCTGGTTGCAAAACGCGTCGAGGACGCGGCGCCCTTTCGCGTGCTTCGCCACCACCGCGTGCTGCAAGCGCTGGTCGAGATAAAATCCCGTCTTCTGCCCGCTCTGGAGGTCGAGCCAGTAGTCGAAGCCCTCGATCCGATGCCAGCGCGGCTCCCAGGCCTTGCCGCTCCGGGTGCCCACCGCCAGGGGCAGGCCCTCGAGCCGGCGGATCGAGGCGTCGTTGCGCAAAATGACCTCGGCCGCGCCGGTAAGCGCCGCGAGCGCGTCGACGATCAGCGACGCGCGGCGGTCCATCGCCAGCGTCTGGATCTGCACCACGAGCGTCTCGCCGAACTGGTCGACCACCACGCCCGGAAGGTCGTCGGACTCCGACCAGACGAGGCGGCGGTTCGCCGCCGTATCCACGCCGCCACGACGCGCGATGGCGCCCTCGAGGGCGCCGCGGATGAAAGCCTCGTCCAGCGCCACGCGATCGCGGCTGATCCGGCGCCAGACGATCTGCGACTTCGAATTGTAGATGCCCGTGCCAAGAAAGCGGCCGGTCCGGTCGCGCAGCTCGACCAGCTCCCCGTCGTGCTCCGCCGGGGCGAGCGCCTCCACCTCGTTCCCGAACACCCAGGGGTGTCCGGCGAGCACGCGGGCGCGGGCGTTGGGTTTCAGTTTCAGCGAAGCTTCGGCCATAGCCGCGCACTTCACCGCGAGCCGACGCATGGCGAAAGCCCAAAAAAAAGCCGCCCGGGAAACCCGGGCGGTGAAAGTGGACCTAAACGCGACAAAGAGGCTTATTCTCCGCGCGGCTCCTGTCCCCGGTGGAAACCGGTCTCGTCCTCGAAGCCCTCGGGAGCGCGCCAGAGCGCTCCGGCGAGCACGACGAGGCCCACCGTGTAGAGCAGGCCGAGAAATGCGATGGTGAGCAGCATGACTTGCAGGGGTTGAGGGTTGTTTCGAACACCATCAGCCAAGGTGGTTTTACAATTCCCGCCACTGAAACCTGCGTCAGCGAAGCGTCAAAAACACCTCGTATCTAGGGGCATTATCCTAGGTTGGCCATTCCCATGCCGGGAGAAGGGCCCGATGGACCGCGGAAAGCCGGCGGATGATACGCAACGGCGGCGCCCCGCCACACGCTCCGGGCATCGGGCGATATGCGGGCGCGTTTTCCCCTTCCCCTTCCCGCCCGCGCCGCGTGTGCTTGCCGGTTTCGACATGACGCCCGCCCAGGAAATCGCCCGCCGCCGCACCTTCGCGATCATCTCGCACCCCGACGCCGGCAAAACCACGCTCACGGAAAAGTTCCTTCTCTACGGGAACGCCATCCACCTCGCCGGTTCCGTCACCGCGCGCAAACAGCAGCGCTCCACCACCTCCGATTGGATGGAGATCGAGAAACAACGCGGCATCTCCATCTCCTCGACCGTCCTCCAATTCGATTACCAAGGCTACGCGGTCAACCTGCTCGACACCCCCGGCCACAAGGACTTCTCGGAGGACACCTACCGCGTGCTGACCGCGGTCGACGCCGCGCTCATGGTGATCGACTCCGCCAAGGGCATCGAACCCCAGACGCGCAAGCTCTTCGAGGTCTGCAAACGCCGCGGCATCCCGATCTTCACTTTCTTCAACAAGTGCGACCGCCCCACCCAAAACCCGCTCGAACTCATCGACGAGCTCGAACGCGTGCTCGGTCTCGCGCCCTGCCCCGTCACCTGGCCCCTCGGCAACGGCCCGTCCTTCCGCGGCGTGTTCGACCGGCGCGTCAACCAGGTGCATCTCTTCGAACGCGTCCCCGGCGGCGCCTTCCGCGCCCCCGTCAACGTGACCGGCCTCGAAGACCCGCAGGTCCGCGAAAAATTCGACGACCTCACCTACGCCGAGGTCACCGAGCAGATCGCCATGCTCGACGGCGCCACCGCCCCGCTCGATCTCGCCGCGGTCCACGCCGGCAAGCAGACCCCGTGCTTCTTCGGCTCCGCCGTGAACAACTTCGGCGTGCAGCTCCTCCTCGAGGGCTTTCTCCAAAAATCCATCCCGCCGACCGCGCGCCGCTCCATGTCCGTTCCCACGCCCGGCGCGCCCGCCCCGACCGAGGCGCGCGAGGTGCCGATCACGCATCCGAAGTTCTCCGGCTTCGTCTTCAAGATCCAGGCGAACATGGACCCGAAACACCGCGACCGCATCGCCTTCATCCGCGTCTGCTCCGGCAAATTCGAGCGCGACATGGTCGTGACCCACCAGCGCACCGGCAAACAGGTCCGTCTCTCGTCCGCCCACCGCCTCTTCGGCCAGGAGCGCGAGACGGTCGACGTCGCCTGGCCCGGCGACGTCATCGGCCTCGTCGGCCACGACTCCTTCGGCATCGGCGACACGCTTACCGAAGACCGCAGCATCGCCTACGACGAGATCCCGCGCTTCCCGAGCGAGGTCTTCGCCTACATCTTCAACCCCACCTCCTCCGACGCGAAGAAGTATCGCGCCGGACTCGAACAGCTCCTCCAGGAGGGCGTCGTCCAATCCTTCCAACCGCGCAACGCCCCCCCGGGCGCCACGCTCCTCGCCGCCGTCGGCCCGCTGCAATTCGAGGTCGTGCAAGCCCGCCTGAAGTCGGAATACAACGCCGAGTCGAAGCTCGAGCCCGCCCCCTGGACCCAGCTCCGCTGGCTCTCGCCCCACCCCTCGCTGGAAAACCCGCAAAGCCTCATCGTCGCCAGCGGCGTCACCTTCGGCTCCGACAAATTCGGCAACCCAATCGTCCTCTTCCCCAACGACTGGACGCGCGAATACTTCGTGGAAAAGAACCCCGAACTGAAACTCCACGAGATGCCGATCGAGCAAACCACGGCCGCCGCCTGAAACGCCCGCCCCCGCCACGGCCGTTCGCGCGGAAATCGTTCGTCTGCCGTTGCCACGGCCGCTCGCCGCCCCTCTCCTCCCCACGTCCTCCCGCGCCCTCGCCATGAAACTTCAACTTCTCCTCGCCTCCCTCGTCGCGCCCCTCGGGCTCGCCTCCACCGCGTCCGCCGCCCTCGTCGCCAACTTCCAGGCGCCTTTCACCGTCGCGCTCACGCTCACCCGCGACACCGAGCCGAAGATCAAACCGATCAGCGGCGGCCACGAGCTCACCACGAGCTTCCAGACCGTCCGCATCACCGCCCGCGATTTTCTCCAAAACCTCATCGACGAGGGCAAAATCATGCCTCCGCTCGCCGGCTGGAGCCTCGTCGTGCGCTGCACCTCCAACGACGTTTACGGCCTTGATCGCCAAGTCTTCGCCGTCAAAGCCGGCCACCCCGAATACGCCCTCGACGGGGTCGACGCGCCCGCCATCGATTTCGGCCCGGACTTCCTGATCAGCTCCGCCCGGCTTCGCTCCGTCGGCGGCCAGCTCACCTCCGGCAACGACCAAAAGAAGTTCTCCTTCTCCGGCGCCTTCGACACGCCGCTTTCGCCGATGAACCTCGCCGGCGTCGGTCGGATCATCCTCGTCTACAAGACCTTCTCGCTCGGCAGCGACTCGGGCGCGGTCCCCGTGCCCACCCGCGTCGATCTCTGGCCCACCGGCGGAGTCCATGTCGGCGGTCAGCTCGGCGGCGAGGTCTACGTCGTCGAAGGCGACATCACCTACGGCCAGCACCGCGTGACCGCGCTGCGCAGCGTCGCCGCCGAATGAGCGCGAACCGCACGAGCCGGCCCCTTTGGCCCATCCTGCTGGCGCTCGTCCTCGGGGCCGGCTCGGGCGCGTTTTTTTGGCTGATGCGGGAAACCGCGCCCCCGACGCCTCAGGCGCCTCCCGCCCTCGCGTCCGCGCGTTCCGCCTCGTCGCCGCAGATCGTTCCCGCCCCGGGTGCCCCTGTTTCCGACCGGGCCCCCGCCTCCGCGACGGACACAAGCGCGGCCGAGCCCCCTCTGCTGACCGGAGAAGCCGCCATCGAGGCGATCTCCGAGCTCTCCGCCACCTACGACGCGGCTTCCGTCCCCGCCCTCGCCCGCTACCTCAAGCACAAGGACCCGGAAATCCGCGCCGCAGCGCGCGACGGCCTCATCAACCTCGGTGAACGCGCCGCCATCCCTTTCCTCGCGGAAGCGGCGAAGACTGCGCCCGTCGGGGAGGCGCAGTCCTTGCGCGAAGCCGCCGAGTTTCTCGCGCTGCCCACCTGGACCGAACACCGCGAGGCGCAAAAAAAGGCCCGCGCAACACAAGCCACCGGCCCTTCGGCCTGATCCCTTTCGCGTCCGCCGTCCGTGGCGCTGGCCGGGCCTCCAAGCTGTAGGCCCGACCCGCTGGTCGGGCTGCCGAGCCGACGACCTAACCCTACACCCGGCCTGACCGCCCCTCAAACGTAGAGGTAGACGTAGATCGCGAAAATCACCGCGATCGCGCCCGCCCCGGCCGCCACGCCCCAGAGCAGATTCCGCTTCCGCGCCGCGAGCGCGAAGGTCGCCACGATCACCGCGGCCTGCGCGGCGAGCATGCCGAAGAAAAAACGCTGGCTGCGCAGGTGGTGGCGCTCGGCCTGGGCGTTGGCCGTGGCGACCTGGAGCTCGTAGATCCGGGCGACGTCGGAAATCAGCTTCGCCTCCTCGTCGTAACGCGCGGCATTGAAGGCCAGGCGAGTCGCCGCGGGCGCCTTCGCCAGCTCTTTCACCTGCGGCGCGGTGAGCGTGTCGTAGAGCTCGGCGCGTTCCTTCGCCGCCTTGAGCACGTCCGCCACCTTCCGCTCGTCGAGCGCCAGGAGCAACGGATTCACGGAGGCGGCCGGAGCATCGGATCGCAGCGCCTCCATGCCCGCCTGGATGTCGGAGGGCGGCTCGGCCGCGGGCGGAGGCGGCGGCGCCTCCTCGCGGGTGCCCGCCGCGCCGAGCATCTCGAGCGTGTTGCGCTGGAGCTCCCCGCGCATGCGCTTGGCCTGGAAAAACGCCCACTGGTCGCCGGCGCGCGACTGGAGCTGCGCCCCGTAGGCGCGCTGATATTGCGCCTTCGTCATCTCGCTCGACGCAAGTCCGGCCAGCAGCGTGGCGATCACCGTCATGATGACGGGCGTCGCCGCGAGCGCGCGCCCCATCAGGGTCTGCGGGAGGTCGGCTTGGGCTTTGAGCGTGTCGAGCGGAAGCGGCTTGGCCATGCGCGGCATCCCACGCCCGGGCCGTCCCGAACGCAACCGCAAGCGCGCCCGGAGACGGCGGGCGACAGGGAGAGAACTCACCCGCCATGCCGACTCGTCGTTGTTCCAAAGTTGTAGCCGCGCCCGTGTCGGGCGCGTTTGCCTGCGAGGAGACGATACGAACCGGGCACGGCCGACACGGCCGTGGCTACAACTCGTGGAACGGCTTCGGAACCAGGGCGGGCCAGCGGCCCAGCGGCCCGTGCCGCCGAGGGCAACGCGGGCCCAGCGCTCTTTCTCGTTTCACTCGCAGAGCGCCAGCGATGCCCCGGTTTATTTACCAGACACACCCTGACGCTTCGCGCGCAGGGCCTCCAGCTGGGCGCGTTTGTCTCCCAAGAGCAGACGCAGGCGCGCGGCCTCCGCGCGGTCGCGCGCCTCGGCGCCCGCCTCCGCGCGCGTCAGATCGAGTTCGAAAAATTGGATTTCGCGCGCCAGCTTCGCCGTCGGATCGGCCGGCGTCTTGACCAGGCTCACCGCGCCGCCTTCGGAGTCGGAGTGGACGGACGGAGTCGCCGGGGCCGAGGGCGCGGCGAGGGCCGCCGCGGCGGCTTTCTCCGCCCGCGCCTTGGCCTCGGCCTCCGCGCGGGCTTTTGCTTCCGCGTCGGCCCGCGTTTTCGCCTCCGCGTCGGCACGGGCTTTCGCCTCCGCCTTGGCGAGCGCATCCGCCCGGCGTTGCTCTTCGCGCCGGGCGGCCTCGAAGGCCTCCGCCTCGCGCTTCGCCCTGCGCCGGGCCTCGCGTTCCGCCTCCGCGGCCTTGCGCTCGGCCTCCTCCTGGGCCGCGAGCCGACGGCGGTCTTCCGCCTCTTCCTGCTCGCGCAACCTGGCGGCCTCCTTCTCACGCGCGGCTCGCTCGGCCTTCTCGGCCGCCGCCTTCGCTTCCGCAGCCAGCCGCTCCGCTTTCTCCGCCGCCGCCTTTTCCGCCGCGCTCGCCTCGGCCATGGCGCGCTCGGAGGCCGCTTTCGCCGCATTCTCCCGGGCGAGTCGCGCGCTCTCCGCCGCCGCTCGCTCGCGGGCTTCGTCCTCGGCGCGCAGACGCGCCACGCGCTCCGCCTCCGCGCGGACTCTCGCCTGCTCCGCGGCTAACTTGTCCGCGGTTTCGGCCGCCTCCCGATCCGCCTCGGCTTTCGCCCGAGCCGCTTGTTCCGCGCGCTCCCGATCCGCGCGTTCGGCCTCCTGACGCGCGCGGTCCTTTCGCTCGGCGAGCAGCCGGGCGCGCTCCGACGCGTTGGCCTTCGACCGCTCCTCGTTGTCCGCGGCCACGGCGGCGGCGTCGAGTCTGCGGACCTGCGCGACGCGCCCGCCCGCCACGGTGATCTCCAGCTCCGGCCATCGATAAAGCGTCTTCTCGCCCATCACGATGCGCCCCAGCGGGCGCCCCAGCTCCTCCGGCGGCCCCTTCCATTCGTCACCTACCTCTAGGGCCCAGGACGAAAGCGAAACGGCAAAAAAAGCGGCGAGGCAACGCGAATGGCGGGACGGGGTTCGCATCCGCGCAAACTGCGGTCGCGGAAAGCCGGCGGCAAGCCGACGCTGCTCACCGAGGCGTCAAACCGGCTTCAAAAACCGGGCACCGTGAGGCTCTTGCCGTTATCCTTGCGACCGAGCTGCAAGAAAAAAGGCGCCGCCACCTTCGCCCATTCGGCGGGCTTTGCATAGGCGCCCGCGCCCTCGGAGCAGCATTGGCGCAGCATGGCGGTGTCGATCATTCCCGGGCTGAGCGGCACGGCCGCGAGCGGGTCGGGCAACTCCTCGGCCAGCGCCTTCGTGAGGCCCTCGACGCCCCACTTGCTCGCGCAGTAGAGCGCGAACTCGGCGGAAACCGAACGTCCCCAGCCCGAGGAAAGATTCACGATCACACCCGAGCCGCGTTCGATCATCGCGGGCGCGAAGCCCTGCACCACATGCACGATGCCGGTGAGATTCACCTGGAAAAGCTGCGCGACCTTCGCGGCGTTTTGTTTCCAGAGCGGCGCCGGATCGGTCAACAGGCCTGCGTTGTTGATCACCAGATCGGGCGCGCCGTGCTGCGTGAGCATGCGCTCGGCCCAGAGTTCGACCTTCTTCGCCTCGGCGACGTCGAGGACGTCGAAGGTGTTGGGCGCGGGGACGGCAAAACGCAGGTCGAGAATCGACTCGGGATTGCGCCCGCAGCCGATGACGGTGTGGCCAAGCGCGATGAACTCGTCGACGAGCGCGCGGCCAAGCCCCTTGGTGCAACCGGTGAGGACGATCTTTTTCATTTAACCGCGAATGAACACGAAAGGACGCGAATGAAAACCAAGGACTGGAATTCGCGTTTATTCGCGGCCATTCGCGGTTCTCTTCTTTAGCGGCTTTGGAGGCTGAACTTGTTCAGGCCGGCCTTACGGCAGGCGTCCATGACGAAGGCGAGGGTCTTCAGCTCGGTCGTCTCATCGGCGCGGATGAGGACCGGCACGTCGCGGCTCAGGTCGCGCACCTGGACAAGCAAGCCCTCGAGTTCCTCGCGGGCGATCGCGCGCGGCGCGGTCTTGTCGGTCGCGAAGGTGAGCTCGTCGTTCTTGCCGATGCCAAGGATAACTGTGCCCTCGAAGGCGTTTTTACCCGCGGTCTCCACGCGCGGCAGCGTGATGTTGAGCGTGCCCGGCGAACGAAACTGCATCGTCACGAAAGCGAAGAAGACGAGCATCACGAGCACGTCGATCAACGGCACGAGGTTGAGCTCGGGCCGGCGTCGGCGGCGTGGTTGGAGACCGTTCATGGGAGTGATTTTTTAACCGCGGATTTCGCGGATGATCGCGGATACGGAAACCCGGGATACGATGCCTTGATCCGCGTTCATCCGTGCCATCCGTGGTTAAACGGCTTGTGTCTTGGGTTTCTCCGCGAGCAGGCGCGCGAGGAGCACGTCGAGCTGGGCGGCGAATTTGTCCACGCGGCGCTGCAGCACCCCTCCGCCGATCAGCGCGGGGATCGCGATGCACAAGCCGATCACCGTCGCCGAAAGCGCCAGCGACACGCCGCTGGTGAACTTCGCCGGATCGGGCAGGCCGGTGGCGCCCGTGATGCTCGAGAACACGCGGATCAAGGACCACACGGTGCCGGTGAGGCCGATGAGCGGGGCTCCGGCGTAGATGACGTCGAGGTAAGGCAGCCCGCGCTCCATGCGGGAAACCTCCAGCCGGGCGAAGGCGCGCACGCCCTCCGCGTCGCCGGGGTGCGCATGGGCGAAACGCACGATGCGCCCGAGCACCGAATGCTCGCCGCCGGTGACGGGCTGCCCGGCCACGAGGGCGTCGGCGAGATCGTCGGGGATGATCGCCGAGCGACGCAGCGCCCAGCCGCGTTCGCACAAGATGAACACCAGCACGAGCGAACAGAGCGCGAGCGGGTAGATGAGAATATCGGCGCCCTTGAGGAGGTCGATGACGGCGAGTGTCGGCATGGAAAGAGAAAAGGGAAACAGGACGCCCCGGAGGAACGCGTGCTTCGTGGAAAGGAAAACGAGGCGCGGTTTCCCGCGTCGCGTCAACAAGCCGGAAGCGTGCCTTGGCGGGCGCGGACCCGCGGCTTGGCCTCAGGACGCGCGAGGCCGCAGAAGGCGCCCACGTGCAGGGCGACGCACTCCGCAAAAACCTCAGCCGGCGGCCGGCGGGCTCGGAGGGGCGGGACGCGCGTAGTGGTTCTCCAAGACGTCGAGATGCCCCTTCACGATCTTGGCGATGGTCGCGCCGGGCATCGTGGCCTTGTGCAGCTCGAAGATCGCCACGAGCAGCGCCAGCTCGATGTCCACCGTGCGGGGCGTGGTCGCCTTCATGGCGCGCATGATCTCGAGCGCCTTTCCCTCGGCGCGTTTGTAGTCTTGGAAATTCTGGTCGGTGGCGGTCGCCATGCCCCAAAAGGCGGCGCCCGCCCCGCCCCGTCAAGTGCGCGGCCCCGCCCCGAAGCCTCCCGCCAGGGCAAAGTTGCCGGCTTGCCGTCAAATTGGGCTCCCCATCGGTGGTCCGCCTGCGCACGCTGGGGCGAAACATGGCGCTTCTTGGCAAACTCAATCTCCTCCGTGTCGTGCGCAGCGCCCCGCCGGGCTTTTATCTCGATGGCGGCGCCCTCGGCGAAATCTTGCTGCCCGGCGGCCTCATTCCCGCAGGGGCCAAGGTCGGCGGCGACGTCGAGGTTTTCGTCTACCGCGACTCGGAAGACCGGCTGGTGGCGACGCCGCAAAAGCCGCTCGCGCAAGTGGGCGAGTTCGCCGCGCTGCGCGTCGTCTCCGTCAACCCGCGCATCGGCGTGTTTCTCGACTGGGGGCTCGACAAGGACCTGCTCCTTCCCCTCCGCGAGCAGACCGGCCCGCTCCGGAGCGGCGAACGAGTGGTCGTGCATGTGATGGTCGACGAGCGTAGCCAGCGCATCGTCGCCAGCGCGCGCTTGAACCGTCACCTCAACCGCACCCCGGCAACCTACGCCGAGGGCCGGTCCGTGCGCCTTCTGGTGACCGGAGAAACGCCGCTCGGCTACAACGTGGTCGTGGAAAACGCGCACGCCGGGCTCCTCTACAAATCGGATCTGGGCCAATCGCTTTCCGTCGGCGCCACTTTTCAGGGCTACGTGCGGCGCGTGCGCGAAGACGGCAAAATCGACGCCGCGCTCGACCGCGCCGGCCACCAACGCATCGCATCCTACACCGACACGATCCTGGAGAAACTCCGGGCGTCGGGCGGCCGCCTGCCGTTGCACGACGGCAGTTCGCCCGAGGAGATCCGCGCCGCCCTCGGCATGAGCAAAAAAGCATTCAAGCAAGCCATCGGCTCGCTCTTCAAATCCCGCCAGCTCGTGATCGAGCAATACGGCATCCGGCTGCTCGACGGAAAAGCCCCGTAGAAAGAACGATTTCGGCCCAAAGCCAAAAGCCCCGTTCGCCATGAAGGCGAGCGGGGCTTTTATTTTGTCGCGCCTACGCCGGGAGGCGCGGGTCTCGGGCCGAGCTCAGGCCGCGGCCATGTAAGGCAGCTTGGCCGCCGTGGCCTGGACGGCGGGGATGCCGTCGATGAGGTCGCCGATGGCGTCCCAGCGGCCGTTCACGAGGGCGTCGCGGGCAGACTCGCGCTGGGTGACCTTGATCTTGTCGTTTCCGAAACGCACCTCGAGGGCGGCGACGTCGACCGTGACCTCGATGTTCGGATCCTTCTCGATCGCGGCGGCGACCTTGGCGATGTCCTCGCGGGCGGCGTTCACGCAGGGA
>CAMLNJ010000037.1 GCA_946481225.1 uncultured Verrucomicrobiota bacterium
CTGGCTTCGGTCGATTATTTCCTTCCCGTCACCTACGACATGGTGATCACCCGCCCGAGCACCCCCAGCTCCACGGTCAAAAACGGCATCACCACCGAAAAGTCGGCCTACTCCTTCGAGGTCTTCACCAGCAAAGACCTGCTCAAACTCATGCTTCCGGGCAAAACCGACGCCGAGCTGAAGACTTGGGCGCTCTACGCCGTCAGCGACAGCGCCTCCTTCGGCGGCGAGACCGAACCGAACGGCTTCGAAAGCATCCGCCTCGTCGCCCGCAAGAAAAACGACACCGCGCCCCTCAGCGAACTACCCGCCGGCCTCACCTTCTCCCTCTCGCTCAGCGACACGCGCTCCTACTCCTCCACCACGGTCCACGACAATGAAGAGGAGGGCCCAGTGCTGTCGAAGCGCGAAACCCTCACCCAACTCGCCACCCTCACCCAGTCGCTTCCCGCTCGCGGCACCCGCCCCGCCGGCACCCTGACCACCGAAGGTCAGCTCTCCCACGGCCTCATCTACGGCAAGATCACCATCGCCGGCGAAACCACGTCCGGACCGGTCAATTGCCCCACCGCCGCGACCTATCGCGCCGCGGGCACCTTCGAAGCCGTCCCCGGATCCGTTGCCAACGAGAGTGGACTGGCCGAGGTGCTGATCTCCTTCGGCACGCCCATCCGCAAGGCCGTCGCAAGCGACTGATCACGGCGCCCCGGGCGCCCGCCCTCTTTTCCACCGGCACGGGCTTTGCCGCCCGTGCCTTTTTTGCGCCCCGCGCCGGCGGCTCCGGCAAGCGCCATCAGTCTGGCGCGCGCTCCCTCCCAACTGCGATTTCCAGGCTCAAGGGAGCCACGGAAACCGCCGCGCGTCCGGCTTGCGCTTCTCGCGCTGGGCGCCGTGAAACTCCTTCGCCTCCTCGCTCATGTAGTAGAGCAGCGTCGCGTTGCCCGCCAACTCCTGGATGCCCGACTGCCCGTCGAGCTCCGCGTTGAAGGCGCTCTTCAAGGCCCGGATCGCCAGCGGCGAATGGCCGAGGATCTCCCGCGCCCACTTCACCCCCTCGGCCTCCAGCCTCGCCACCGGCACCACCGCGTTCACCAGCCCCATGTCGAGGGCCTCGGCGGCGCTGTATTGACGGCATAAATACCAGATCTCGCGGGCCTTCTTCTGGCCCACCAGCCGCGCCAGGTAGCTGCTGCCGAAGCCCGCGTCGAAGGAGCCCATGCGCGGCCCCACCTGGCCGAAGACGCCGTTGTCCGCGGCGATCGTCAGGTCGCACACCACGTGCAGCACATGCCCGCCGCCGATCGCGTAGCCCGCCACCAACGCGATGACCACCTTGGGCATGGACCGGATCAGTTTCTGCAGATCGAGCACATTGAGCCGCGGCACGCCGTCCGTGCCGACGTAGCCCGCGTGGCCGCGCACTCCTTGGTCTCCGCCCGCGCAGAAAGCGTATTTTCCGTCCGTGTGCGGCCCCGCGCCGGTCAGGAGCACCACGCCCACCTTCGGGTCCTCGCGCGCGTCGAGAAAGGCCTCATACATCTGATGCACCGTGTCCGGAGTGAAGGAGTTGCGACGATGGGGACGGTTGATCGTCACCTTCGCGATGCCGTCCGCCTTCTCGTAAACGATGTCGGAGTATTCCTTAACGCGCTTCCAAGCGATGCTCTGGGTCATGGGTAAAACGGCCACGCTGCCCGCCCCGTCCCGCTCGTCAACGCCGCCGCCATTGTCGCCGCTTCGCCAACACGTGAAACCGCGGCAGCCCAATGTTCGTATTACGAACATTGGGCCCGGCCTCCCCTTCGCCGTCGTTATTCCACGCCCGAGCCGTCAGACACCTGTGTTCCATCGAGAATCGCCCCGGTTGACTCCGGCGTCTCCCACCCGCGAAGCTTTGCTTTCCATTTGCCGATCCCCCCTCTCATGAGCACCGCCCACGCGCCATCCACGCTCTCCACACGTGCCAAGTTCGGCCTCAGCCTCGGCGCGCTCGGCGTCGTCTTCGGCGACATCGGCACCAGCCCGCTCTACACGATGCGCGAGTGCCTGCACTACCTGCCCGACGTCAGCCGCTCGGAAGGCGTCATCGGCGTGCTCTCGCTCATGCTCTGGACGCTGATGTTCACAGTCAGCTTCAAATACATCACCTTCGTCACCCGCGCCGACAACCACGGCGAAGGCGGCATCTTCGCTCTCCTCGCCCTTGGAGCCAACCCTGCGCCCGCCCCCGCCGAATCCCCGTCGTCCGCCGGCTCCATCGCTCGCCGCGGACTCGGGCTCCCCACCCTGCTCATCCTTTTCGGAGCCGCCCTGCTCTACGGCGACGGCATCATCACCCCCGCCATCTCCGTCCTTGGCGCGGCGGAAGGCTTCAAAAGCTTCAACCCCGCTCTCGAACGCTACGTCATCCCCATCGCGGTCGCGATCCTCGCCGGCCTCTTTCTTGTGCAACGCAAAGGCACCCGCGCCATCGGCGTCGTTTTCGGCCCGGTCATCCTCGTGTGGTTTGCCGTGCTCGGCCTTCTCGGTGCGTGGCATCTCTTCGACTCCCCGCAGGTCTTTTCCGCGATCAATCCTCTCTACGGTTTCCGCCTCCTCTGGAACCACCCCGCCCAGGCCGCGGGCGTCCTCGGCTCCATCGTCCTCACCATTACCGGCGCCGAAGCTCTTTACGCCGACATGGGCCACTTCGGCCGCGCCGCCATCGCCCGCGCCTGGCGTTGGGTAGTCTGCCCCGGCCTTTTGTTGAACTACTTCGGACAAGGCTCCTACGCCATCGCTCATCCGACCGACGAAACCAACCCGTTCTTCGCCCTCGCGCCCGACGGCCCCCTACGCGTCGGCCTCGTCCTGCTCTCCATCCTCGCCGCCATCATCGCCAGCCAAGCCCTCATCACCGGCACCTTCTCGCTCACGCGCCAAGCCGTGCAGCTGGGCTATTTCCCGCGCCTCAAGATCCTCCACACCAACGCCCATCAAGAGGGCCAGATCTACCTCCCGCTGGTGAATTTCTTCCTCGCCGCCGGCTCCATCGCCGTCGTCGTCGGCTTTGGCTCGTCCACCGCCCTCGCGGCCGCCTACGGCATCGCCGTCACCGGCACCATGGCCGTCACCAGCTTCGCGCTCTTCAACGTCATGCGCCGCCGCTGGAACTGGGGCTTCGCGCCCGTCCTCGCCCTCACGATCCTCTTCCTCACCATCGACCTCACCTTCTTCGGCGCCAACCTCCACAAATTCGCCGACGGCGGCTGGCTCCCCGTCATCATCGCGATCGGCCTCATCGCCCTCATGCACACCTGGAAGAGCGGCCGAAACGAAATCCAGGAAAAGGTCTACGGCTCCGCCGTCGCCGAGCTGGAACTCGCCAGCATCGCGCGCAGCAAAAACATCGTCCGCGTCCCCGGCTCCGCCGTCTTCATGGTCGCCACGCCAAAGGGAACCCCCCTCGCGCTCCTCCATCACCTCAAGGCCAACAAGTGCCTCCAACAGCACGTCGTCCTCCTCACCATCCTCACCGACGCCGTGCCGCAGGTGGACGACGAAGAGCGCATGACCCTCGAGTCCCTCGGCGAGGGCGTCTGGCGCGCCGTCGTCCACTACGGCTACATGGAGTCGCCCGACGTCGCCAAGATGGTCGAGCGTATCAAGGGCCAAGGCGTGCCGATCAACCCCGCCTCCGCCACCTTCTATTTCAACCGTGAGATGATCATCACCGGCGGTTCCGCCCGCATGTTCGAGTGGCAAAAATCCCTCTACGCCTTCCTCAGCCGCAACGCCTCCCCGATCAAGGACTACTACCGCATCCTGCCCACGCAGATCATCGAGATCGGCCTCCCCGTGCAGCTCTGAGTTCGGGGTGGCACGGGCATCCCGCCCGTTGTGTCCGACCCGTGGCATGGGCGTCCCGCCCATGATCGTTTTCGCTCGTTTCCCTGAATAACTCGCACGCCTCCGCGGCAAGTTTCGTGCTCCCGCGATCCGCGGTGTCCTCGTCTCCCTCGTCATCGTCACCCTCCCGCGACCGCGCCCTCGCCTGGCTGCTCGGTCTCCACGGCCTCGCCCTCCTGGTCGTTTTCCCGCTCGGACCACAGGAAGCCCGCCTCTGGCATCCCGGCGTCCCTGGAGTCGCCGTCCTAGCCGCCGCCTTCCCCCTCGCCGCCGTGCTCGGCGGCCTGCTCGCGCGCCGCGCCCCCCGGCTCCCTTCCTCGCCGCGCGCCCTCGCCGGCCTCGCCGCCCTCGCCACCCTCCCCGGCGCCTTCTCCATCGACTACCCCACGCTCGTCGCCGCCCGCGTCCTCTGCGGCTTCGTGGTCGGCGCCTCCTACGTCGCCATCCATCGTGTCCTGCCGGCCTCCGCCAGCCCCGTCGTCTCCCGCATCTCCCCGCGCGTCGTCGCCTTTGGCATGCCGCTCTGCCTCCTCGCCTCCACCGCCCTCGATTGGCGCTTCGGCTTCCTCCCCATCCTGCTCGGCCAAGCTTGCGTTCTCGCACTGTCTCCCGCCCTGGCCCCGGGCCCCGCCTCCCACCCGACCCTGACACTGGACGAACCCAGCCCTTGGAGCCTCGTCGCCACCGCCGCCCTCTCCTCCATCACCGCCGCCTATCTCACCATCCTCTCCGGTTTCCTCGTCTTCAACGCCGGCCACACCGAATTCCACATTCCCGTCGTCCTCCTCACCACCGCGCTGCTCGGCCTCGCCGCTCCGCCGCTCGTCGGCCGTCTCCGATCCAGGACCACACCGACCGCCTTCTATCTCGCCACGCTCGCCGCCTCCGCCTGCGCCCTCCTCGCCCTCCTCGCGCTCCGCGGCCCCCTTCCCGCGCCGCTCGCGATTCTGACCATCGCCGGCTTCCTCGTCGCCAACTCCACCCGCCACCTCGCGCTCGCCGGCCTCGTCTCCCCCTCCCTCCCCGCCACGAAAGTCCCCGCGCACCAGACCCACACCCAGCTCGCCAACCACCTCGGTTTCGGCCTCGGCGCGCTCTCCGCCGGGAAACTCATCTATCTTACGCCGCTCCACACGTTCGAAGGCATGCCTTCGCTGCTGGCCGCATCCATCCTCGCCACCGGCATCGCCCTCGTCGCCGGTCTGGCCGCGCACCGCGCCACTCAGCCCAAGGACATGCCCAGCCCCGCGGAAATCGCCCCGAGCGATATCCGCGCCCCCTCGTAGCGCATCCCGCCGACGAACGGATCCGTCGCCAGAAACAGCGGAGTGTCGAGATCGACAAACTCGAAACCGCCCAGCCCCGCCGCGAAACAGGCCGAAAACGTCATCGCCAGCCGCGACTCCACGTTCCCGCCGATCATCAGTCCCAGCCCCCTCTCCTTCGCCGCCAGCGCCAGATCGAACGCGTCCGCCACGCCCGATTTCATCAGCTTGATGTTCACCACCTGCGCCGCGCGCTCGTCCGCCAACCTCGCCACATCCGCCGCGGTGCACGCCGCCTCGTCAGCCGCGAGCCGCCATCCCGAAAATTCCGCCAACTCCCGCGCCCCCGCGTAATCGTCCTTCGCCAACCATTGCTCCAGCAGCGCCGGCGCGATTCCCGCCGCATTCAGCCCGCGCACCAGCGCCCTCGCCGCCTCGCGTGATAGCCCCGCGTTTCCGTCCAAAATCAACGGCGAATCCGGCGCCACGGCGTGGATCGCCCTCAACCGCGCCAGATCGTGCTCCGGTCCTCCCTTGCCGCCGACCTTCACCTTGATCGAACGAATGCCCCGCGCGCGGATATCGCGCGCCGCCGACGACGACTCCTCCGGCGAGCCCGTCGTCACCGTCATATCCGTCTCCAACTCGCTCCCCGCCCCGCCAAAGAACTTCCACAAAGGCAGCCCCGCCCGCCGCGTCAGCGCATCGAGCAGCGCCATTTCGAACCCGCACTGGGCCGAACCCGACTCGCGCCCGCCCGCCGCGCGAAACGCCACCGCCAGCTCGCGCCAGTTCGTCAGGCTCGCCTCGCGCCCCACGATCGCTTCGCGCGCCCTCGCCAGCGCCGCCAGCGCCTGCTCCTGCGTCTCGCCGTTATAGGCCGGAAACGGCGCCGCCTCGCCGATCCCGCGCGTCCCGTCGCTCAGATCAAGCGTCACCAACACATTCCGCGCCACTTCCTGCGCCCCGCCGGAAATGCCGAACGGCGCATGCAACGCGATATCCAAGGGCGTCGCCTCCACGCGTGAGATTCGAAGCATCTCGTTCATCCGTTCTCCCAAATACGTTCTTTCTAATATTATCCGCGATCATCCGCGTAATCCGTGGTTAACCCCCGAGCGCTTCGCCCGCCGCCTTCGCCGCCTCCGCAAACAGGCGCCGCCGCGTCTCCACATCCTTCTTTCGATCCGTCTTCACCTCGATCACGCGAAGCCCCGGCTCGCCCGCCTGCGCGCGCAACACCGTCCGCAGGCCCGAGGCCGACCCGACCGCGCGGTGCGGCACGCCATAGGCCCCGCAGAGCTTGGCCAAATCCACCCGCTGCGGCGTCGCCCAATACTCCTCGAAGGGCGGGTCGAATTTCGCCACCGGCAGATGCCCGAAGATCCCGCCGCCCTCGTTGTTGATCACCACCACCGTCAACGAGCCCTTCAGCTTCGCCGCCACCAGCAACCCGTTCGTGTCGTGTAAAAACGCCAGATCGCCCGTGAGCAGCACCGTCGGCTCGCCGCCATGCGCGACGCCGAGCGCCGTCGACAGCGTCCCGTCGATCCCGTTCGCGCCCCGATTCGCGATCACGCGCGGGCCGTCCGCCCGCGCCGGGGCCAGATACTCCAGGTCGCGCACCGGCATGCTGCTCGCCACGAAAAGCGCCTGTCCTCGCTTCATATCCGTCGCGATCGCCCGCGTGCACGCCCCCTCGAAACCCGGCTCCGTCTCCGCGCCCGCCAAGACCTTCTGCGCGGCCGCCTCCGCCTTCGCCCACGCCTTTTCCCACTCCGGCCCCGCGCCCTGAAACACCAGCGGCGGATACTTCAACTCCTCCGCGCGCGCCCTCACCCGCCGCGTCCGCGCATGCACGCCGTCGCGATTCTCCGGATACGGCGTGAACTGCACCATCGGCGCGTCGATTTGGGCGAGCCACCCGCGCAGCACCTTGCTCGTCGGCAGGTCGCCGAAAATCACCACCGCCTCCGGCCGTAGCTTCTCCGCCGCCCGCTCGTCGCGCAAAATGGAATCATACGCCGCCACCACCGTCGCCCGTGTCGACACCTGCAGGCGCGCCCCCGAAATCGCGTCCGCCAGCACCGGCCAGTTATAGGCCGCGCCATGCGCCAGCGCGCACTCGCCGCGGTCAAAGCCCACGCCCGCCACGATCACGCCGCGCTTGTTGATAAAATCCGTCGGCAACGCGAGCTTGCCCGGCGTTTCCACCGCGACCGCCTCCGGCAGCGCGAAAAATTCATCCCAGTCCGCCGAACAAACCAGCGGCTTCGCCGTGTCGTCCTCGATCGGCGGCAGCGGATCGCGAAACGGCGCGTTCAGATGCACCGGCCCGCCCGCCTGCGCCTGCGCCACCGCGTGACGCAGCATCTGGCGCAGATACTTCAGCAGGTCCGCCCGCGGCTCCGGCACCGCAAGCTCATGATAAAACGTCACAAAACTCCCGAACAGCTTCTGCTGGTCGATCGTCTGCCCCGACGCGCAATCGCGCAGCTCCGGCGGACGATCCGCCGTGACCACGATCAGCGGCGTGCCGCTCTCCTTCGCCTCGATCACCGCCGGCAGGTAGTTCGCCCCCGCCGTGCCGCTCGTGCAAAGCAGCAGCACCGGCGCGCCCGTGCGTTTCGCGATACCGAGCCCGAAGAACGCCGCCGAGCGCTCGTCCAGCACCGGCGTCGTCTCGATCCCCGGATGCGCCACCAGCGCCATCGTGAGCGATGTGTTTCTCGAGCCCGGCGAAATCACCGCATGCCGCACGCCGGCCCGCCAGAGCGTCTCCGCCGCCACCGAGCACCACAGCGCGTTCGTGTTCCGAAAATCGAGGTTCATCGTCGAGGAGTTGACCACAGATTACACAGATAAACACAGATGCCGGAGATTCCGATCCTGCCTTTTATCTGTGCCCATCTGTGTGATCCGTGGTTAAAAAATCAGCCCCGCAGCGCCGCCAGCAGCGCCTGAAACTTCAGCTCCGTCTCGACGAACTCCCGCTCCGGCTCCGAACCCGCCACGATCCCTGCGCCCGCGTAAACCCTCGCCCGCTCGCCCTCGACCAATGCCGAGCGCAACCCGACGAAAAATTCGCCGCCACCCCGCGCGTTGATCCATCCCAGAGCCCCCGCGTAGAGCCCGCGCGGGAACCCTTCCAATCCGCGGATCGCCGCCACCGCCGCCTCGCGTGGAGTGCCGCCCACCGCCGGAGTCGGATGCAGCACCGACACCAGATCAAGCAGCCGCACGCACTCCGGCAGCTTGCCCCGCATCGGCGTGTGCAGGTGCTGCACGTTGGCGAGCTTTCGCAGAGCCGGTGTCGCGGCGTGCTCGAGCTTCACGCCCAGCGGATCCAGCCGCCGCATGATCGAGTCGATGACGTGCCGGTGCTCGCGCAGATCCTTCTCGCTGCGCAGCAGCCCGGCCGCCAGCGCCGCGTCCTCGCTCGCGCCCGCACCGCGCCGGGCCGAGCCCGCCAGCGCCTCGGTCTCGACCACGCCCTGGCTCACGCGCACCAATCGCTCCGGTGACGCACCGATGAAACTCGGCCCCGCGCCCGTCGCCGCCGAAAACGCGTAGCAATCCGGAAACCGCTCGCGCAGCCCGTTCAACACCTCGAGCGGATGCAGCGCCCGGTTCGCCGTGAGATCGATCGCCCGCGCGAGCACGATCTTCTGAAACTCGCCCGCCGCGATCCGCTCCAACCCGCGACGCACCGCCGCGCGATAGTCACCGGCTTCGCTCTGCGAAAATTTCAACGCCTTCGCATCACCCCCCGCCTCGCGCGCCGCCTCGCCCACCTCAAACCGCGCGAACTTCCCATGCGCGCGCCAGACTCGCTGCGTCAGCGCATCCAGATCGCTGTCCGCCGCCACCACGATATTCGCCACCGCCGTGGTGACCTCGCCCGCGCGAGCCACCTGCCAGCGCGGCACAAACACCCGCGCCGCGGGAAACGCCTCGCCCGCCTCGACCTCGTCGTGAAACGCGAAACTCGTGAAAAAATGCGGCCCGCCAAACGGCGCGTCCAAGTCCCCCACCGCCACCGTCCGCGCCAGCGTTTCGTCGATGAAACGCTGCACCGCCGCGAAACGCCCAGGCCCGCTCGCCGTCGCGCTCAGCGCCACTTCCGCGCCCGCGATCGCCGTCAGCGCCGACGGCCGCTCCGCATAAAAATGCGGCTCCGTCGGCTCGAAAATCGCCTCGAGCACCGCGAGCGGATCGAGCGCCGGCACCACGAGCGAAATGCTCGCCAAAACCGAGGCCCCATCCGCCGCCGCCTTGAGCTGACACCCCGCCAAAAACGCCCGCAACGCCCCGGGAGAAGCGTCCTCCGCAGGCTTGATCGGCAGGATCGTCATGACCGGGCCCCAATCCATTAACCGCAGATTGCACAGATAAACGCAGATATCCGATCCACTCGGCTTTTATCTGCGTTCATCTGCGTCATCTGCGGTTAAAATCTGCTCAGCCCTTCGCCGCCCCCGCCTCCGGCGCCTGCGGGCGCGGGAACAAGATCGCCGTCTCCGCGACCTTGGAGCCCGTGAGCGTCTCGCCCCAGGCGAGCTGCTCGCGCCACACGCCGCTCGGTTTGTGGCCAAGCACCCCGTGGATCTTCTCCGCGGTCGTCGGCATCACCGCCGGCAGCAAGCTCGCGCCAAGACGCAGCGCCTCCGCCATCGTTGCGAGCGAAGTCTTCAACAAAGCCTGGTCCGCGGCCTCGGTCGACTTGCCCAACTTCCACGGCGCGCGCTGCTCGACGTAGCGATTGGTCGCGGTGACGAATGCAAACGCGCGTTCCAGCGCGATGTGAAACTGGAAGCCCTCGCAGAGCGTGATGAATTCCTCGCGGGTCTTCTCCCACAGCGCGCGCAGTTCGCGCTCCGGCGCGAGGTTCGCATCCGCGGCGACCTCCGCGGCCGACGCGCCCGCCGGCACGACGCCGTCGGCGAAGCGGTTGGTCATGTTGAGCGTGCGGTTTACGAGGTTGCCCAGGTTGTTCGCGAGCTCGCTGTTGTAGCGGGCGAGGAACTGGTTGAGCGAAAAGTCGCTGTCCTGGCCCACGCTCATCTCGCGAATCATGAAGAACCGCAGCGCGTCCACGCCGTATTGCTCGGCGAAGGCCATCGGCTCGACGAAGTTGCCCGTGCTCTTCGACATCTTGGAGCCGTTGATCGACCACCAGCCGTGGGCGAGGATGCTCTTCGGCGTCGGCAGCCCGCAGGCCTTGAGCATGATCGGCCAATACACCGCATGCGGCGGCACGAGGATGTCCTTGCCGATGACATGGAAATCGGCCGGCCAGACGCCCTCCTTGCCCTCCACGGCGGAGAAGTAGTTCACCAACGCGTCGAACCACACGTAGGTCACGTAACCCGGATCAAAGGGCAGCGGGATGCCCCACTCGAGACGCTCCTTCGGACGCGAGATGCAGAGGTCGTTCAGCGGCTCGGAGAGGAACTCCAGCACCTGCTTCTGACGATAGCGCGGGAAGATGAAGCTGTCGTTCTCCTTCAGGAACTGGATCAGCCAGTCCTGATACTTCGCCAGCTTGAAGAAGTAGTTCGACTCCGTGATCTCGGTCACCTCGCCGAAGATCTCCGGCCAGGAACCGTCCGGCTGGCGGTCCTTCTCCTGAAGAAACTGCTCCTGCCGGGTCGAGTAAAAGCCCTTGTATTCGGCCTTGTAGATCTCGCCCTGGTCGAAGAGCTGCTGGAGCAGACGGCAGACGACGTCCTTATGGCGCTTCTCGGTCGTGCGAATGAAGTCGTCGTTGGAGATATCGAGCTTCGCGCACATGGCGCGGAACTCCTGGCTCACCTC
Organism: uncultured Verrucomicrobiota bacterium; assembly: GCA_946481225.1. The sequence continues at coordinate 10,971 of CAMLNJ010000037.1, forward strand.
GTCGCAAAATTCCTGCGGCGCGATGCCGCGCTTTTTCGCGCTCTGTTGCACCTTCTGGCCGTGCTCGTCCACGCCGGTGAGGAAGTAGACCTGGTCGCCCATCATCCGCCGGAACCGGGCAATGACGTCCGTCAGCACCTTTTCGTAGGCGTGGCCCAGGTGCGGCGAACCGTTCACATAGTCGATCGCGGTCGTGATGTAGAAGGTCTTCATGCGGTGGACCGGCGACCCACAGCCAGCCCGCCGCCCTTGTCGAAAGGTTTTGAAGGGCCCCCGAAGCCCGCCCATCGCCAAGCTTGAGCCCGCCGACGACTTCGCCGACCCTCCTTTCCCGCTTCCCCGCATGGGCAAACTTCTCCGCCTCGCCGTCTTCATCCTCGCCCTCGGCGCCCTCGCCGCCGGCGCCGGCGCGGTGCTCTTGCAGGAACGCCACCGGGAACAGGCCCTCGAACGCCAGCTCCTCGCCGGCCAACTTTCCGACGCGCGGGCCATCGTCGACGCCACCCGCGCCCGCCACGCCGACTCGCAGCGCGCCGTCCTCCTCCTCTCCGGCCTCGCCTTCGTCTGCCTCGTCGCGCTCGCCATCGTTCCCGCCCGCACCACCGACCCGGAGCCCGCCCTCGATCCCGCCGCCGCCCGCACCGAGATGCGCGGCCTCGAATCCCTCGCCCGCGCCACCAACGCCCAGCGCGTCGAGCTCGACCACGAACGCGAGGCCCGCCACCGCAGCGAGCAGGATCTCCACCTCCAGCAGGTCCTCAACAACCACGCCCTCCAGGACAAAATCCGCCTCGGCCGCGACCTGCACGACGGCCTCGTGCAAACCCTCTACGCCGCCGGTCTCCTCCTCGAAACCGCCACCCAGCAGCTCGCCTCCGTCCCCTCAGGCGACACCGCCGCCGACGCCGCGCGCCTCCTCGAACGCGCCAAGACCACCCTCAACGCCGCCATCCGCGAAGCGCGCGGCACGATCGGCGAACTCACCCCCGACGCCTTGGACGAGCAAAGCTTCCCCGCCGCGGTGGACGCCGTGCTCGCCACCAA
>CAMLNJ010000038.1 GCA_946481225.1 uncultured Verrucomicrobiota bacterium
CTGCCCGCCCCCGAAGCCCGCACGCTTCTCGAGGAAATCCAGGCCGACGAACGCCTCGTCAACATCGCCCTGGATCGCGCCCTTCGCGGCGAATACCTGCACGTTTACCGCGTCATCATCGACCGCATGCCGGAAACCGACGACCCCGACCTCCTGCTCTCCTCCGTCGCCAGCCTCGGCATGGCGGAGCCAGAGGCCCTCGAACCGGGTGAAATCGGCCTCGGCCTCACCGAGCACCGCCTCCTTGATCGCGACGCCACCCTCTTCGCCTACGAAGCCGACCTCGCCCCCTACCTCGCCGCCTTGTCCGGAACGCCGCGCTTTCCCCGCCGCCTTTACGAGCAAACCACCGCCACGACGCTCGGCGCCTACCGGCGGGAGCTCGGCGCCTTCTATGACTACGCCGGCGGCGAGGTCCCGACCACGCTCGAACTCATCATCCGCGCCCGCGCCGCCATGGAGGGCACGCGCAATCCGGTCGGCAAACTCCTGGCCATCTACGTCACCCCGTATTGGGAAACCTTCATCGCCTCCGCCTTCCGCCGCGAGGCGCAGCGGGCCGCCGTCTGCGGTCTGCTCGCCTGGAGCATCCACGGCCGCCCCGCCGCTTGGGATGAGCTTGTCGCCGCCGGCATCCTCTCCGCCCCGCCCGCCGACCCCTTTTCCGACGGCCCGCTCCGCTTCGAACTCGGCCCCGCGCCCCGCGTGTGGAGCGTCTACCAAGACGGCGAGGACAACGGGGGGCGCTCGGTCGAGGGCAACGTCGGCCAACCCGACGACCTGGTCTGGACGCGGTGAACCACGTCCTGTGCCGGCCACCCGGCCGACACGGCCGGGGCCACACCGCGACCGCGGGCGCACCGACCGCTTCCACGAGCTCTCCGCGTCTCTGCGTTAAACCTCTCTCAGAGCAGCTTCAGAAACTCCGCCGGCGTCGGCGCGGTCGCGGCAAACTTCACCACGCGGCCCTCGTATTCGTAGTCGAAGCGCGTCTCGTGCGAATGCAGGCACAGCCGCTTCACGCCCGTCGCCTTCGCCAGCGCGCGATTCGCGCCAAAGTCGCCGTAGGTCGCGTCGCCCACGATCGGCAGCTTGCGATGCGCGCATTGCACGCGGAGCTGATGGCTGCGCCCCGTGCGCGGGGTCAGCTCGATCAGCGTCAGCGCCATCGACGGGTCGCGCCGCTGCCGCAGCACCTTCATCTCGCACTCGCTCGGGATCCCCTCGCCCGCCTTCGTGCGCACCTGGCCGCCGCGTTTCGCGATCGCGAGCCGGTCCTTCCACAGCGCCGTCGGATGGGAGGTTTTTCCAAACACGAGCGCATGGTAAACCTTGCGGATATGTTTCTCGCGAAACAACGCGCGGATGCGTGTCGCCAGCGCGGTGTTGTCCAGCACGCCGAGGATCACGCCCGAGGTGTGGGAATCGAGCCGGTTCAGCAGCCACATCGTCCGGCCCTTGCCCGAAGCGTCGGTCCAGCGGAAAAACTCGCCCTCGATCGAGTAGTCGCAGGTGAGCAACGCCCGCGGCTGCTCGCTCTTCATGTTCGGATGCGAGAGCACGGTCGCCGGCTTGTCGAAGGCGACGAGCCCGCCGGGCGCGCGCGTCAAAACCTCCACGCCTTCATGCAGGGGCAGATCGGACTCGGTCGTGATGGCGTCGCTCATTGGTAATAGAAAGTGAAGGCGAGTTCCTGCTCTTTGCCCAGCACCGCGATCATGTCGTCGGTCCATTCGCCGTAGGGCGCCCTCTCCGCGATCGCGCTCACGCAAAGCCTCTGCGCCAGCTCCCCGCCCGTGCCCTGCACTCGGACGACCTCCGATATCTCGCCTTTGGCGTCGATCTTGAACTCCACTTTCACCGTCGCACCCGCGGTCGGATAAAAAGAGCTGCGCAAGATCAGCCTCTCCCACTGGGTCTGCACCGCGTCGATGAGCCGCTGGAGGTATTCGCCATAGGCGCTCCACTTCGCGTTGTAGGCGACGGCGCCGATGTTCTTCGAACCGAACTCGTTTTTGATCGTCGGCGTCTGACGCGCGTTCACGGACGAGGCCGCCAGTCGCGGCCTCTCCATCGGACGGTTCCGGTCGATCCGCGGCGTGCCCGAAAAATAGCCTCCGGCGCTCGCCTTGCCGCTCGCGCCTCCTTCGCGCGCTTCGGCTCCGCTCTCCGCGCCGGGCACCGGGGGCAGCTTGGTCACCGTCGAGCCCGTCCCCCCGTCCGACTCGGCCAACACCTGCTCGAAACCCGGCAAGGCGTTCACCGCCCTCGCCGCTTCCTGCTCGACCGGCGCCGCCGCTTTTTCCGGATCCGGCGGCGTAGACGGTTTTGGATTTTCGAAAGCTTGCTCGAAGAACTGCGACGGGCGCGGCGCTTCCGCCTCCTTCGCCAACCCGCTCACGATCGCGGTCGCGTTCGCCTTGTCTTCCCCGTCCACCTTCGGCGTGTCGCTCGCGCCATCCGGCGTCGGCACCGGCTGGGCCGTCTGCTGGTTCTGGGCGCCCACCAGCGGCGTCTTGTCGGGAACGTTTTCCGGCGCGGCCGGGTTCACCTCGACGAAGCGCGGCGGAGCGGGCGGTGGCGCCGCCGTCGTAAAAAGATCCGGATGCAGCTCGATCTCGAAAGCCCGCGTCGCCTCCGGCGCGCTCGCGACCCGATCCACTTCCAACAAATCCCTCGGCATCAGCCAAAGCGCGAGAACCAGGACGAGGTGGACCGCCGCAGTCCCGGCTATCCCGACCCGCCACGCCGGCCGCTTCTCGTCCAGCGCATGCTCCCTCCTCCGCGGCGGAGGCGGAGGCGCGGAAGCGCGGGGAGCGGGAGCGAGGACGGACATGCGGCGAATCGACGGGGCCGGCAATCAGCGCAGGATGCCGTGACGGGTCAAAAGTTCTCTCACCTCGTCCTGCGGCAGCCCGATGATGTTGCTCAACGAGCCGCGCCGCGCCGCCACGATCATCTCGCCGTGCTCCTGAATCGCGTAAGCGCCGGCCTTGTCCAGCACATGCACGCGTTGCAAATAGGCCTCGATATCCACCTCCGCCAGCGCCCGAAACACGACCTCGCTCGCCACGCCGAAATCCTCCGTCACCCCGCGCGCCGCGTGCCGCAGCGCCACGCCGGTGAACACCGTGTGCGTCCGCCCGCTCAGCCTCCTCAACATCGCCCGCGCCGCGTCGAGGTCCGCCGGTTTGTTCAACGCGTGCCCGTCGATAAACACCGTCGTATCCGCCCCCAGCACCCAGGCCCGCGGCCGAAGCGCCGCCACCGCGTCGGCCTTGAGCGCCGAGTTGCGCGCCACCATCACCCGCGGATCGAGCCCCGGATCCTCGTGCTCGGTCACGTTCGCCACCGCCACGTCAAACGTCACGCCGAGCTCGCCCAGCAACTCGCGCCGCCGCGGCGAGGCGGAGGCGAGCACGAGCGGATCGGTATCGAAGGCGTTGGCGTTGGCGGTGGCGTTGACGGACATTCGGAGAGACAGGCTTGCGAGTTGTCAGACGCAGGACGAGAGCCAACCTTTCCCCGCTTCGTTTCCTCCGCCTCCGGCTCCTTGCTCCCATCTCCCTGCTCCTCGCTCCCATGCGCATCGGCCTAGCCCAGCTCAATCCCACCGTCGGCGACCTCGCCGGCAACCTCCGCCGTCTGCTCGCCGCCTACCGCGAACTCGTCGCCGCCGGAGCCGAGCTGGTCGTCACGCCCGAACTCGCCATCTGCGGATATCCTCCCCGCGACCTCCTGCTGCGCAACCGCTTCGTGCAAGACGTCGAAAACGCCACCGTCGAGCTCGCCTCCGCCACCGGCGAGGTTCCCCTTCTCGTCGGCACCGTCGTCGCCAACCCCCTCGAAGAAGGTCGTCGCGCCTTCAACGCCGCCGCCTTTTGCCATCACGGCCGCGTCCAGCAATTCGCGAAAAAATGCCTCCTCCCGACCTACGATGTCTTTGACGAGGACCGCTACTTCGAGCCCGCCGCCGCCCCCGCCGTGATCGTCCACGCCGGCAAACGGATCGGCATCACCATCTGCGAAGACATCTGGGCCAACGAGTCCCCCGGCGACACCCGCCTGCACCACTTCAACCCCGTCGCCCTCCTCAAGACCGAGCGCATCGACCTCCTCCTCAACCTCTCCGCCAGCCCCTGGTATGCCGGCAAATCCGGCCTCCGCGAACGCATCGTCGCCGAGCTCGCCGGCGAACTCGCCGTGCCCGTCGTCTACTGCAACGCGATCGGCGGCAACGACGAGCTGATCTTCGACGGCCGCTCCCTCGTCGCCTCGCCCGCCGGCACGATCACCCACCGCCTCGCCGCCTTCGCCGAAGACCGCCGCGTCATCGATCTCTCCGCGCCGGCCTCTTCCGCGTCCGGCTCCTCGCTCCCCGCTCCCGGCTCCCCGCTCCAGGACATCCACGCCGCCCTCGTCCTCGGCCTGCGCGACTACGCGCACAAAAGCGGTTTCACCCGCGCCTTGATCGCGCTCTCCGGCGGCATCGACTCCGCCCTCGTCGCCGAGCTCGCCGTCGCCGCCTTCGGCGCGGAAAACGTCATCGGCGTCTCGCTCCCCTCCGCTATCTCCAGCGAACACTCGAAAGACGACGCCCGCATTCTCGCGCAAAACCTCGGCATCCGTTTCGAGACCATCGCCATCGCCGAGACCGTCGCCGCCGCCGAGCGCGCGCTGGGGCCGATTTTCGCCGGCCGCGCCGCCGACGTCACCGAGGAGAATCTCCAGGCCCGCACCCGCGGCGTCCTCATGATGGCGCTCTCGAACAAGTTCGGATCGCTCCTCCTCACCACCGGCAACAAGAGCGAGGTCGCGGTCGGTTATTGCACGCTCTACGGCGACATGTGCGGCGGCCTCGCCGTCATCAGCGACCTCTTCAAGACGCAGGTCTACGCCCTCTGCCGTTGGATCAACGAGCAGGCCGGCCGCGACGTCATCCCGCGCAACACCATCGAAAAGCCGCCCAGCGCCGAACTTCGTCCCGGCCAGGTCGACCAGGACAGCCTCCCTTCCTATGACGTCCTCGACGCGCTCCTCCTCGGTTACATCGAGGAAGGCTTGAGCCGCGCCGAGCTCGTCTCGCGCGGTTTTCCCGAAGCCATGGTCCGCGACATCTGCCGCAAGGTGGACCTAAACGAATACAAACGGAAGCAAGCCGCCCCCGGCCTCAAAATCACCCCCCTGGCCTTCGGCGTCGGCCGCCGCATCCCCATCGTCCAAAAATACGTCGGCTGAGCCGAAACCGCTAAAGGCGGTCCGAAAGGGCGGGAAATGTGTCGTTGTTCTCGACGCACCCCACACCAGGCCAAACGTAGTCCTCACCGACACGGCTCCACCTCGAAGCGCTCCCCGCCGTCCCGGTCCGGCGGCGTGGCGCTCGATTTCTCGTCCGGCCTCCGATCCCCCTCCGCCGGTCGCCTCTCCGCCTCCGCCCGCCTCTGCTCCTGCCTGATCCTCGGCAGGCATTGCGGATACCGCTCGCGGATGAAGCCGATCGCCTGCTCGCGCAGCGCGCATTGCAGGCCGAACGACGCGCCCGGGTCCGCCGCGCTGGCCACGATCCGGATCTCCATGCAGTTCGCCAACGCGTCCACCACGTCCACCCCGAAGACCTTCTTGTCCCATTGCGGCGCGCTTTCCACGCGCTCCTTCATGAAGTCGCGAAACTCCGCTATCGGCAGGAGAAAATCCACCCGCATCACCACCACGCCCACCTGCGGCGCCGCGATCTTCGTGTGGTTGACCACCGGGTTCTCGATCAGGTGGTTGACCGGCACGATCAGGCGCCGCCCGTCCCAGATTTGCAGCGCCACGTAGGTCAGCGTGATCTCCTCCACCACGCCCGTCTCGCCCGCCACGCGCACCACGTCCCCCAGCCGGATCGGCTGCGTCAACGCGATCTGCAAACCCGCGAAGATTCCTCCGATGCTCCGCTGCGCCGCGAAGCCTATGATCAGGCCCGCCACGCCCGCCGACGCCAGCAGGCTCCGCCCCACGTCGCGGACTTCGTCGAACAACATCAGCGTCGCCGCCAGCGCGAACATGCCGACGAGAAAGGTGATCACCCGCCGCAGCAGCCGCACCCGCGTCACCACCGCGCGACCGTCGAGCGTCGTCAACGCCCGTTCGCCGCTCTTTTCGACCACCGCCTTCTCCACCAGCGCCGCGGCGCGAAAGGCCAGCCAGGCCAACCCGAGGATCAGCACCACCCCCGCCAATTTTCGCGCCATCGCCTCGCTCGCGCCGTCGAGCGACCACAGCCGCACGAGAAAAAACAGCGCCACCACCGGCAGCACCAGGCGCAGTCCCGCCCCGACCAACGGCAGCAGCACGTCGTCGAAACGCGATTCCGTGCGCGCCGCCCGCGCCTTAAACCCCGTCTCGAACACCCGCGCGCAGCGAAACAGCAGCCACAGCAGCGCCACGAAGGCGCCCGCGCCCGCCGCGTTTTCGAGCCATACCTCCGCCCGCCTCCACTCCTCCGGCAGCCGGTCCGCCGCCACCACCCGCGCCGCCGCGTAGACGCCGTAAAACCAGATGCCGAAGCTCAGCGGCGGCATGATCGCGTCCAGCCAGGCCCGCCTCGTCGCCGGGCCCGCCGTCTCCGCGCCCGCCGCCGGCTCGCGGGCCATCCGCGCCTTCACCCGCCGCAGCAAAAAATCCGCCAGCAGGGTCGCGATCAACAGCAGCCCCGCCAGTCTCAGCGCCGGGTCGCCCCATAGATTGGGATTCATCACGCCCTTATACCCGCTCCGCGCCAGCCGCTGAATCCGGACCGAGCCGGTGCGCACGCCGGGAAAAAGGGCTGGCGAAGCGGGGAAATCGCACCCCGCCGGCTTCCCACCCCGCTCCGGATGGGACCGCGCCTTGCCTTGTGCCACCCTTCGCCATGCCCGTCGTTCCGTCCCTGTCGTTGAAAGACAAAGTGGCCCTGGTCACCGGCGCCGGCTCCGGCATCGGGAAGGCCGCCGCGCTTCTCTTCGGCGCGGCGGGGGCGCGCGTCGCCCTCCTCGGCCGAACCGCCGACGAGCTGGAGCAGACCCGCGCGGACATCGCCGCCTCGGGAGGCGATGCCCTTCCCCTCGTCGCCGACATATCCGACGCCGAGGCGATGGACGCCGCCGTCGCATGCGTGCGCGACGCCTGGGGCCGCCTCGATGTCGTCGTCGCCAACGCCGGCGTCAACGGCCTCTGGGCCCCCCTCGAGCGGCTCGTCCCGGAAGAGTGGGACCGCACGATCGCGATCAATCTCCGCGGCACCTACCTCACCGTCCGCGCCGCCCTGCCCCTCCTCAAGCGCGCCGGCGGCTCCGTCGTCGTGGTCTCCTCCGTCAACGGCACCCGCATGTTCAGCAACACCGGCGCCACCGCCTACTCCGTCTCCAAGGCCGGCCAGGTCGCCTTCGCGCGGATGATCGCCCTCGAGCTCGCGCCCTTCCGCGTCCGCGTGAACACCGTCTGCCCCGGAGCCATCCAAACCAGTATCGACGAAAACACTACACGCGTCGATCTCGACAAGGTCGGCACGCCGGTCGAATTCCCCCGCGGCGAGGTGCCTCTCACCGGCGGCTCCCCCGGCTCCGCCCGGCAGGTGGCCGAGCTCGTTCTCTTCCTCGCCGGCGACGCCTCCGCCCACATCACCGGCACCGAGGTGTTCATCGACGGCGGGCAATCCCTCCTCCAAGGCTGACCATGAGCGCGCTCCTCCCTCCCTCCACCACGCCCGTCTGGGCCGAGCTTCACCGCCTGCCCGTCGCCGCCCCGCTTTCCGCGGACGCCACCGCGGACGTCTGCGTCGTCGGCGCCGGCGTCGCCGGCCTCACCACCGCCGCCCTCCTCGCCCGCGAGGGCGCCAAAGTCGTGGTCCTCGACGCCGCCCAGCCCGGCGTCGGCGAAAGCTCGCGCACCACCGCGCACCTCGCCAACGCCATCGACGACCGGTTCTACAACATCGCCCGCTGGCACGGTCGCGAGGGCGCGCGTCTCGCCGCCCGGAGCCACGGCGCCGCCATCGACCGCGTGCAGGCCTTCGCCGAGGAGCTCGACATCGCCTGCGATTTTCGCCGCCTGCCCGGCTACCTTTTCGCCGACCGCGAGCAGGACGAGGCCGCGCTCGACGAAGAACTCGAGGCCGCCCGCGCCGCCGGACTGCGCGAGGTCGCGTTCACGCCTTGGCCCATAGAAGGCGCCCCCGGCCCGCGCTGCCTCCGCTTCCCCGGACAGGCCCAGATCTCCCCCTGGCCCTACCTCGCGGCGCTCACCGACGAGATCGTCCGCCGCGGCGGGCGCGTCCACGGCGCCACCCGCGTGCACGACGTCATGGAGGGCCGCACCGCCATCATCCGCACCGAGACCGGCCTGCGCGTCGCCGCCAAATCCCTCGTCGTCGCCACCAACACCCCGATCAACGACCGCTTCGCCATCCACACCAAGCAGCACCCCTACCGCACCTACGTCGTCTCGCTGCTTGTCCCCGAGGACTCCATGCCGCTCGGCCTTTTTTGGGACAACGGCGACCCCTACCACTACGTCCGTCTCGCGCCTTCGCGCGTGCCCGGCATGTGCGCCCTCATCGTCGGCGGCGAGGACCACCGCACCGGCGAGGCGGAGGAGGCCGAGGCTCGCTTCGCCCGGCTCGAGGCCTGGGCGCGGGGGCGTTTTCCCGTCCTCGAGGACTCGCCCGCGGTTTGTTGGTCGGGCCAGGTCATGGAGACGATCGACGGCCTCGGCTTCATCGGCCGCAACCCCGGCCTGCACGAGAACACCTATGTCGCCACCGGCGACTCCGGCATGGGCATGACCCACGGCACCCTCGCCGGGATGATCATCACCGATCTCATCCTCGCCCGCGCCAACCCCTGGAGCCACCTCTACAGCCCCAATCGCGTCACCCTCACCGCCGCCCTCACCTTTGCGAAGGAGAACTTCCAGGTCGCCCGCCACTATCTCGACTGGGGACGCCGCGCGGCCAAGGACGAGGCGGACGGCCTCGCCCCCGGCTCCGGTCGCGTCGTGCAGCGCGGCCTGCAAAAAATCGCGCTTTATCGCGATCCGCAGGGCTCCTTCCACGAGTGCTCCGCCGTCTGTCCGCACCTCGGCTGCGTCGTCACCTGGAACAACCTCGAACACACATGGGACTGCCCGTGCCACGGCTCCCGTTTCCAAGCCGACGGCACCGTCCTCAACGGCCCCGCCTCCGAATCCCTCGCCCCCACCCCCGAGGCCAAGGCCTCGCGCTCCTCCGCATCCCCGCGTTCCCCGATCCTGCCGACGCCGGGGACGTAAGAAGCGGGCGGGGCGCGCCCCTTTCCGCCGCCCGACCCCGACCCGCGCCCGCGAAAAGTCCTCTAGCATCGTGCCAGAAGCCCCCCGATGGGGCGCTCATCAATCTTTCGCTAGGCTGCGAGGCCATGGAAACCCCAGCCCCCGCCTCCGCCTCCACGCCCGCCGACCGCGGCCTCGCCCACCCCGGCGCCGGAGAAAACTGCCTTGCCTCGCCGGACCTGCGCACCCGCCCCCTGCACGAGGAAGTCTCCGCCTGCGCCCGCGAACTCTGGCGCAAATACGGCTGCCCCGTCGGACGCGACGAGCAGATCTGGCTCGAAGCCGAGCGCCAATTGCTCGGCGTCGACGCCCAGATCGCCCGCGTCGGCGGCTCCACCCCGGCCGACACCCTCAACCAAACGGCCCCCTCTCCCACCGCCGGCCCCGGAGGCGGCCCCCGCAAGGGCCCGACCCGCCGAAACGAACGCCGGCTCGCCGTCAGCCCGGGCCCCGCCTCGTCAGGACTCGAAGACGACTGATGGGCGGTCCTGAAATCTCCGACCGCGCGAACCTCGCCGGCGATTTCAAGACCTCCCCAATGAAAAAGCGGCCGGCCGGCCGCCCGCGCCCGCACAGACCGATGCGCCCGACCTGCCATCCCCGATAGCCAATTTCGGAAAATCCCCTATCAGCGGCTTCGTGACAGTCGCCTCCCGCGCCTCAGCATCGCCGGGGTGAATGTGATGCGCTGGATAACGTCCCCCTTTTCGATTCCCACTCTGCGATCTCCCCGGCTGGTATTTCTGGTCATCATCGGCTGCCTGCTTGCCGCGGTGCTGCAACGTCACGCGCTCCACCCTTGGGCGGAGGATCGGGTCCCCTACGCGACACTGCTTCCCTCCGTCCTGCTAGCGGCCTGGTTCTGCGGCGCCCGGGCCGGGATTGCCGTCGCGCTGCTGGGCGTGCCCCTTTGCGCGTGGCTCTTCGTCGCCGGCCTCGGGGCCCGCCAGTTGGAAACGCCCGATCTGCTCGCCGGCGGGATCGCCCTCGGCCAAAGCCTCGTCCTCGTCCTTCTCTGCGGCGCCATCCGAAAGGCCTCTTCCGAATGGTCCGAGGCGCGCGCCCAAGCCAAAGAGGACTTCGAAAACATGGCCGACCACGCGCCCGGCCTCGTCTGGTCCACCCGCGGCACGGACGGCACCGGCTTCGTCAACCAGGCGTGGCGGAACTTCACCGGCGTCAGCCCCAATCGTCGCGAGGTGGACCGTCTGCTGCTCGTCCACCCCGCGGATGTCGCCCGCGTCCGCGCCGTCATCGCCGGCGCGCAGGCCGCCTGCGTGCCCTACCAGGTGGAATACCGCCTGCGCCGCTCCGACGGCGCCTACCGGTGGATATTGGAAAACGCGGTGCCGCGCCTGAGCCGCGACGGGAACTTCGAGGGCTTCACCGGCTCGGGCACCGACGTCACCAGCTCCCACCAGGAACGCGACGAGCTCCGCTTCATCGGCGACCTCCACCGCGGCCTCGCCGCCTCGCTCGACCTCCACAAGACCGCGGAGACCCTCACCCGCTCCATCGTCCCCGCGATCGCCGACTGGTGCGGCATCCACCTCCTCGACGAGTCCGGCGAACACCTGCGCCTCGTTCACCTCCATCACGTCGATCCGGAAAAAGTGCTTCGCGCGAACGAGATGATGCACCGCGCGCGGGACGGCTCGCACACCTCGCCCTGCTTCGCGCGCATCCTCCAGGACGGCGAGCCGCGCGTGGTCGAACACATCGACGACGCCTTTCTCTCCGAACTCTCCGTCGGCGAAGAGCACCTCGTCTACCTGCGCACCCTCGGCCTCGTCTCCTTCGTCGGCGTGCCCCTCCGCGTCGCCGGCCGCGCCATCGGCTTGCTCACATTCGCCTCCGCCGAATCCTGCCGCGTCTTCGGCCCCGAGTCGCTCCAACTCGCCATCAAGATCGGCGGCATCGCCGCCTTCGCCCTCGAAAACGCCCGCCTCCACCGCGGTGTGCGCGACGCCCTCGCCGCCGAAGAACGCGCCCGCCGCGACCGCGAGCACAGCGACCGCCAGTTCCGCTCCGCCTGGGAAGCGGACATCTTCGGCATCTGCATCATCGACCGCGCCGGCCGCATCCGCGCCGGCAACGACGCCTTCCTCCGCCTCGCCGGCCACAGCCGCGAAGACCTCGCCGCCGGCCGGGTCGAGCTCCGCTCGCGCGTCGGCGACCGCCGCCACCAATTCGGCGCCTTCCTCTGGCAAAACCTATCCGAAGGCAAACGCTGCGAACCTTTTGAAAAGGTCTGCATCCGCGCCGACGGCTCGGAGTTCCCCGTCCTCGTCGGCGGAAACGTCAACCCCGACGGCGACGGCGCCACCGCCATCATCTTCATCCTCGACCTCACCGCCCGCAAGGCGGCCGAGACCGAGCTCAAGCGCCAGCGCGGCCTGCTCAAGACCATCATCGACGCCGTGCCCGCCATGGTCGCCTACGTCGACGCGCAGGAACGCTTCGTCCTGCACAATCTCCAATACGAGAAGTGGCTCGGCCTCGAACCCACGGAGATCGCCGGCAAGACCCTCCGCGAGGTCATGGGCGCGGACACCTACAACCGCATCCGTCCTCACGTCCATAACGCCCTCGCCGGCCACCCCCTCAGCC
>CAMLNJ010000039.1 GCA_946481225.1 uncultured Verrucomicrobiota bacterium
CGTGTTCACCGAAGAGGGCACGGTGGACTTTTACCTGCCCGCCGGCCGTTGGACGCATCTGCTCACCGGCGAGGTGCGCGAAGGCGGCCGCTGGTATCGCGAGCGGCACGACTACCTCTCGCTTCCGCTCTACGTGCGCCCCGGCTCGCTGCTCGCCTTTGGCGCCGACGACACGCGGCCCGACTACGAGTATGCGCGCGGCGCCACGTTCCGGCTCTACGAGCTGGCCGACGGCGCGAGCGCGGAATGCCGCGTCCACGATCGCAAGGGCGAACTCGTCGCGACCGTCGTCGCGCGCCGCTCCGGCGGCGAGGTGGGCTTCTCCGTCCAAGGCGAGTTGTGCGACGCAAATTTCGCCTTGGGCAACGGCGCGGCCGTTCCGCTGCCGTCCGGCCTACGGAGCCTGACCTTGCAGGGTTGAGGCCCGCGCGATCCTCGAATGGCTAAAACTCCCAAGCTCCCGAAAAAGCCCGCCCGCGCCGCCACGCTCGTCGACGTGGGACGCGAGGCGGGCGTTTCGGCGATGGCGGCCTCGGCGGTGCTCAACGGCGTGCGCACCTCTTCGCGCATCGCGCCCGACACCCGGGCCCGCATCCTCGAGGCGGCCGCGAAGCTTAACTATCGCCCCAACGCGGCGGCGCGCGCCCTGATCCGCCGGCGGATGAACACGCTCGGCGTCGTCGCGGTCGTGGAAGGCGGAGATCTCAACCACTACTTCCTCGAGGTGTTCAACGGCGTCCTGGACGCCTCGGTGCGCCACGGGCAGAGCACGACGGTCTTCACCCTGCACGACTGGGAGAGGGATGCGCGACGCATCGGGAGCTTTTGCGACGGTCGCATCGACGGGCTCGTGATGATCGCGCCGCTGATCAACGAGGAGGCGGCGTCGGCGCTGCCCTCGCACACGCCGATGGTGACGATCCATGCCAACCATGCGCTCGCCGGAGTGGTGAACCTGGACCCCGACGAGGAGGCCGGGAGCCTGGCGTTGGTGTCGCGGCTGATCGAGCTGGGGCATCGGCGGATCCTGCATCTGAGGGGGCCGGCCGGGCTGCGCGGCGCGGAGCGTCGCGTGGCGGGCTACCGTCGAGCCTTGGAGCAGGCGGGGCTCCCCTATGATCCCGCGTTGGTGATGGAGGCGGGGTTCAACATCCCGGACGGACGCGAGGCGACCCGGCGCTGGCTGCTTTCGACGACGCCGGGCAAGCGCGCCACGGCGATTTTTTGCGCGAACGACTGCGCGGCCTATGGCTGCGTGGAAGCCTTGTCCGCGGCCGGCCTGCGCGTGCCGGAGGACGTGTCGGTGGCGGGTTTCGACGACACGCTGCTGGCGCGCGCCTGCGCTCCGCAGCTCAGCTCGGTGCGCCAGCCGCTGCGGCGGATGGGGGAGCGGGCGGTCGAGATCCTGCTCGACCTGGCGCGCGGCGCGCCGGGGCCGCGTTCGCAGGAGCTGTTCCTGACCGAGCCCGTGCTGCGGGCCTCGGTGGCCGCGCCGGCTCGGTCGCGCGTCTGACGGCGTATTCGGATCCCGGATTCAGGTCCGGCCGCTTTCGAGGGGCCTCGCTTGGGGCGCCGATGTTCCCGTGTCATGCCATTTCGCATTCAAACGTGTAGAGCGGTTCAAATGAAGCTGTAGCCACGGCCGTGTCGGCCGTGCCCTCGGTATCGGACAACGCGCCCGGCACGGGCGCGGCTACAGTTCTATTTGAAAACGATCTAAGGACGCCGCTCCGATGTAGTTGGGCTCCGATGTAGGCCCGACCTGCGGTCGGGCGCCAGACCAGCGGTCTGGCCTATAGGTCGCGATCATCGGGTTTTGTTACGGGGGACTGCGAAACGGTGTCATGCGAGCTGAACGCGGCGGCTTTACCACCGGTGCCACGTTCTACCATGCAGGCTTACAACACGACGGGAGTTTGGGACGGCCAGACGTCCACATTCGGCGCGATCTTTTCGCCATGAACCCACTTGCCCGGCACCAGCACATGGTGGGGTTTCGAAGGCAGACCGGTTTCGCCTCGATGCATCATGCCCACGACCATGTCGACGGCCAAGGCGCCCACGACACCGGGGTTCAGATATATGCCCGCATAGCCTTGCTCCGGTTTGTCGTTCACCAAGAGCACGATGGTGGCCGCATTTCCGGCCCCTTGTCCCCTTGAGGCGAATGCCTCGAGAATCGGGGGCGCGAAGGTGGTCAGGATCGCCTCCGGCCGATGCCGATCAAACCAGGCCAGAAAATGGGCGCGGAATTCGGCTCCGGGCAGATACTCCAAGATAGGGAGCCGATTGCTCTCGGCCATTTGCAACTGCTCCTGGAGGTAGGCGCCTTGCCAACGTTTGGCCATGTTGGGGCTGTCGTTCGGCTCCGTGACCACGAACCCGATGCGGCGATAGCCTCGCGCGAGACATTGGTTCACTGCCTCGGTTCCGGAGGCAAAGGCGTCCTCGGCGACGCGATGCAGATCCGGCCGGACCAAGGTCAAACCCACGGCGACCGCCGAAAAATGCTCCCAC
Organism: uncultured Verrucomicrobiota bacterium; assembly: GCA_946481225.1. The sequence goes on from CAMLNJ010000039.1 coordinate 2,518, forward strand.
GGCAGATGTATCTCGCTCAATCCCGGCGGCAGGCGGCCGATAACCATCCCGCTGATCCCGCGGCTGATCAGGATCTGGGCGAATCTCGCGGGGGTCATCCCCGGCTCGGCGAGCCAGAAGTGCTCCAGTTTGTATCCCAGCTCCGACGCTCTCTCGGCCGCGGATGGGAAATAATCCGGTCGATCATGGTGGGGCGGTCGCCAGCCATAGCGCGTCGAGTAACAGGTGACGTAGGCGATCACCACATGCTTGGACGGATGGCGGCTGCGCCGGGACCGCATGAGGGCGGTGACAAGCGGATTGGCCCGATAGCCCAGCTCTCGCGCCGCCTGCATCACCTTTTCGCGAACCGCGACGGAAATACGCGGGTTGTGCCGCAAGGCCAACGATGCGGTCGATCGATGCACACCGGCGCGATCGGCCACATCCTGCATGTTTACTGGGTGGGGCATGGTGGAGGCGGGGTTTGGAAGCCGTCCTCTGATACGCCCGTCTTTTCGCCGCGAGTCAACGATGCGGTCATGAGGATAGGAACGCCCTCGCCCCGCTTCGATGCGAGACCGGTCAACGATGCCACGCGCGCCGCGCTTTAGCGGTTCGAGGGGGCCGGGAGGATGCTCGATCCAGGGAGGCCGCTTGCAGACGGTTCCCCGCTTTCACACGCATCCCCGTCCCCCGGTTCGCTCATGGCATCCTCTTTGCGCGCAAGCGCGCTACTTGTCGGCCTTCTCTCCCTCGGCGTCGCGTCGGCGTTTGCGCAGGCCTTGGCGTTCCCCGGCGCGGAAGGGTATGGCCGTTTCGCGACGGGAGGACGCGGCGGGGACGTTTATATTGTCACCAACCTGAACGACTCCGGCGCCGGCTCGCTGCGCGAAGGCGTCGCCAAGCGCGTCCCCGGCGTGCCGCGCACGATCGTCTTCGCCGTCTCCGGGACCATTTACCTCCGGTCCACCCTGCGCATCACCACCGGCGACCTGACCATCGCCGGGCAAAGCGCGCCGGGAGACGGCGTTTGCCTCGCCCACTATCCGCTCGATCCAAGCAACTCCGACAACGTCATCCTCCGGTTTCTCCGCTCACGCCTCGGCGATACCATCGGCATTGAAAACGACGCCTTCAGCTGCCGCTACGCTAACAACGTCATCGTCGACCACTGCAGTTTTTCGTGGTCCGTCGACGAAACCGCGACCGCCTACCTCAACTCCAACTTCACGATGCAATGGTGCATCTCGGCGGAGAGTCTCCGCGACTCCGTGCATAGCAAGGGCCCCCATGGCTACGGCGGCATCTGGGGCGGGATGGGCGCTTCTTTTCATCACAATCTTCTCGCCCATCACGACAGCCGCAACCCCCGCCTCAGCGGTGCGGCGGCCCATGGCACCGACCGCGAACTCGTCGATCTGCGAAACAACCTGATCTACAACTGGAGGGGCAACAGCACCTACGGAGGCGAGCCGACGGACGGCGGTCTGCCTTCGCGTCAGAACCTGGTGAACAATTGCTACAAGTCCGGCCCGGGCAGCCGCGCCGGCGCGATCGCCTATCGCGTCCTCAACCCGTCGGCCAGCGCGGTTTCCCCCGCATCGCCCTACGGGCTCTTTCACGTCTCCGGCAATCGTGCGACCGCGAGCGCGACCGTGAGCGCGGATAATTGGAGCGGCGGCGTCCAAGGCCCTTCCGCCGCCGAACTCGCCGCCATGCGCGTGGACACGCCTTTCGCGGTCGCGCCCGTGGCCACTCAGAGCGCGGATGCCGCCCAGGCGCTCGTTCTCGGCTACGCGGGTTGCCGCCTGCCGACTCGCGACGCCGTCGACACCCGCATCGTCTCCGAGGCAAGCAGCGGCACCGCCACGTATCGCGGAAGCAAAGGCAACTATCCCGGCATCATCGATTCCCAGGCCGACGTCGGCGGCTGGCCTGAGCTTGCCTCGCTTCCCGCGCCGACCGACACCGACAAGGACGGCATGCCCGACGATTGGGAAAACGCCGCGGACCTGGACCCGCTTAATCCCTCCGACCGGAACCTCATCAACGCGTCCGGTTACACGAATCTCGAGCGGTATTTGAACGGGCTCGCCGCCGCCGCCTTTCCCGCGCCTCTGCTCGTCCAGGAGCCCTCGGACGCCTCCGTCCCGGCCGGGACCTCCGTCTCCTTTTCGGTCACGGTCGAGAGCAGCGCGGATTATACCTGCCAATGGTATAAAAACGGAGAACTCATTCCTCCGACCGGCGACACGCTCACGCTGACCGATGTCGGCCCCGGCGACGCGGGATTTTATCGGGCCGTGGTCACCAGCGTCTATGGCACCGCCGAATCCGCTTCGGCCCAGCTGACCGTCGTGAGCACTCCACCGGCTGTCGTCGTGGGCCCGGTCGATGTCACCGCGACCCGAGGATTGTCGGCCGTTTTTACGGTGACCGCGTCCGGCACCGCGCCGTTGTCCTACCAGTGGTATCGGGGCAGCGGACGGCCGGTCGTCGGCGGCACGAGCTCCACGCTCACTCTCGCCGCGGTCACCCCCGAGGATGCCGGAGCCTATCACGTGATTGTTTCGAATGCCCTCGGATCCGCCACCGCGTCGTCGGCGCACCTGAGCGTGAGCGAGGACGGAGGCGTGGTTTATCGCGACACCTACGATGTGTTTCGCCAAGCCCACGGCCTCGACGGCGCGACCAACGGAGCGGAGGCCGTTGATCCCGATGCGGACGGCGTGGCCAACGCTCTCGAGTTTGTCCTCGGCGGAAATCCGCTCGACGCCGCCAGCGCGCCCCGACCCTTGCTCACCCTCGGAGACGGAGGCTTGGTCACGTTTACCTTTGGCCAGCGTATCGACGCGTTGGAGACCTTTGTCGTCACGGTGGAGACGTCTGCCGATCTGGCCGCTTGGAGCCCGTTGTCGCCTGCGGCGGCGCACTCTTGGAGCGTGACGCCGCTTGATGGCTCCCGCGAACAGGTGGCGGTCGCTCTGCCGGTCACGACACCTCGACTCTTCGTGCGACTGCGCGCTCTCCGTCGCTAGCGCAGTTCAAATAAAGTTGTAGCCACGGCCGTGTCGGCCGTGCCCCCGGTCTCGGGCGACGCGCAGTTCTATATGGAGCGCTCCATGAATCCAGGATGCAGGCCGCGCGCCTGCGCATGGCTGACGCGCCTCGTTGGATCGGCGTTGATCAACGATATGAATCCTCCCGCCGTCGCCGAAAGCCGTGTGAACTTTCACCAGCTGGCTGAGCGGGAGAAGCCCGCGCAGCCCAATGGGAGCGCATGCTTTGTCGCCCGCCTAACCCCCACGTGTATGTTCATCAAATCCCAAGTCCTATCACTGACCGCCATCCTCTGCGCCATCGCCTCCTTGGGCCACGCAGCCGTCGTCGTTTCCGCCAGCGATACCGCGCCGACGGCGGACGCAAGCGACCAATACTACCTGCCCGGCATCGGGATCAACAACGCCAGCCTCGTCGGCGGCGGGGGTGATCAATTCACCTACGTGGCCCATGATCGCACGAGCAAGGGCCAGACCTTCACCACGGGTTCCAACATCTTCGGCTACAAACTTGCGGCGATCACGGTTCAGCATGTGCAGTTCGCCTCCGGCAGCACCTTTTGGAACGTGGCCAACGGCGCTCAGTTCGAGTTCGCCTTCGGCTCGATCTCCGGGAGCACCAAGACGCAGATCTTCCACACCACCTCCGCGACCACCAACTTCGCTCTCACCGGCGGCACCGCCGGCGGCACCGGGAAATACATCACCTTCAATCTGTCGGCCGAGTCCCTGCCGATGCTGAATCCAAACACCACCTACTATTTCGAAATCACGACGACCGGCAGCCCGCTGTATTTCGAACTCAACGGCACCTCCGCCAACGGATACGCCGGAGGCCAATCCTTCTCGGGCGGCGTGACGGCCGCGATCGGCGCCGAATCGCCGAGCTTCAGCACCGGAGATTTCGCGTTCCATGCGAATCTCACGGCGAATGCCGGCCCGATCGGTTTCGCCTCGGTCAACGCTCTCGGCAACAACGGCACCACCGGCGGCGCCGGCGGCGCGGTCGTGACGGTCACGACCCGCGCGCAGTTGATCCAATACGCCACCGACGATACGCCCCGCATCATCCAGATCCCGCAGGGCACCACGATCGACCTGACCGACGGCACCTTCAACGTCGGGACCATGACCGTCGGCCGCTACGGCGGCGTCTACTACTGCGGCCAGATCAACAACGTCATCACCGAAAACGGCGGTGTGGCCGTCGGCTCCAACAAGACGATCATCGGCCTCGGCACCGGCGCGAACCTGGTCGGGCAAAGCCTGCTCATCGTGAACAAAGCCAACGTCATCGTCCGCAACCTCACCATCTCCGACGTCAACACCGGCATCGTCGAGGCGGGCGACGGCATCACCGTCAATAATTCCCACCACGTCTGGATCGACCACTGCACCTTCCGCCGCATCAGCGACGGCTACATCGATATCGTCGGCGCCAGCCCGCGCTACATCACCGTCTCGTGGTGTCATTTCGACGGCTACGACCTCGAGGTGTGCAGCCCACACAAGCACCACTACGTAAACGGCTTCGGATCGACATCGGCCCTGATGGTGACCCTGCACCACAACTACTTCGACCGCAGCAGCGGGCGTAACCCGCACGTCAGCGGCGCGGGCAGCATGCTGCATGTGTTCAACAACTATTACCGCGACATCAGCTTCTATTGCGTTGCGTCCGAAGACGCGGCGCAGACGCGCTTGGAACGCTGTTACTTCGAGAACAGCCAGCACCCGCACTACTATAACTACAACCTCGCCACGCCCCAATACGCGGGCGCGCTCCAGACCGTGATCTCGGAAAACGTCTACACCGGCGTGTCGGCCACCACCCGCCGCGAGGTCGGTGGCACGGTCTTCAACCCCGCGAGCTACTACAGCTCCTCCCCGCAACCCGCCTCCGAGGTGAAGGCCGCGGTTCTCGCCGGCGCCGGTGCGGGCAAGATGTAGCGTATCGTTCGTCCCCGTGAAGCCGCGCCGGCTCCGCCCCGCTCAACGCTCGCTCCGCGGGTCGGAGCGGGGCCGGGGCCGGCGTTTGCGAGACGTCGGGACGGGCGGGGAGGGCAGGGGAGGGGCGCATCGTCCGGACGTCAAAAGGCGGTGACGCGAATCATCGCCGACCATTCGCTGACAGCGCGTGATTCCGGCCCGGCCACGACCTGCGGGCTGGCTTTGGGCAACGATGTGAATGACGGGCCTGTCGGTTTAGATCAGGTAAATTTCCCACTATCCTACGGGGTGAAGCGCCTGCGCGAACTCCACTCCGCATCCCTCAATCCACCTCCATGCTTATGAACCTCAAATCCAAGACCGCATCCCTGACCGCCTTCCTCTGCGCCATCGCAGCCTCCAGCCAAGCCGCCGTCGTCGTCTCCGCCAGCGACACCGCACCGACGCAAGACGCCAGCGACCAATTCTACCTGCCCGGCGTCGGCATCGACAATGGCAACCTCGTCGGCGGCGGCGGCGACCAGTTCACCTACGTGGCCAATAACCGCCCCAGCAAAGGCCAGACCTTCACCACGGGCGCCAACATCGACGGCTACACCTTGTCCGCCATCACGGTTCAGCAAGTGAAGTTCACCACCGGCACCACCTTCTGGAACTTCGACAACGCCGATCAGTTCAAATTCGCCTTTGGCTCCATTTCCGGAACCACCAAGACGCAGCTCTTCTCCACCACCTCCGCGACCACCAACTTCGCGCTCGGTGCGAGCACCCCCGCCAGTGTAGGCCACGGTAAATACATCTCGTTCGATCTTTCCAACGAGTCCTTGGCCACCTTGTCGCCCAATACCACCTACTACTTCGAGATCACGAGCGGCACGGGCACGCCGTTCTTCGAGCTCAACGGCACCTCCACCAACGGCTACTCCATTGGCCAGTCATTCACCGGCAGTGTGAACAACACCATCACCCCCTCCGAAGCCGCGACCTTCACCACCGGCGATTTCGCCTTCCACGCCGATCTCGCGGCGATCTCCGCCGTTCCCGAGCCCTCCTCCTACGCCGCGCTCGCGGGCGGCCTGATCCTCGTCGCCACCGTTTGCCGCCGGAAGCGCCGCTCCTGATAGCGTTCGCGCCTCCGCGCGGTTTCACCGCCCGCCTCTCCCGAGGCGGGCGTTTCATTTTTCACACGCCGCCGTCTCGGCATCTCCATCGAACACCACCTGGCCGCGCGGCCCGTTTTCACGCCGGTCAACGATACGAATCGGAGGGCTATCCTCTCCCGCCCCTTATTGCCGCATGACATGCAAACTCCGTCCATGAACCCATCCCCCGCCATCCGTCGCCTCGCCACCCACCTGCTTTGTTCGAGTCTGTTCGTGGCCGCCGCCGCGAGCGCCCATGCCCAGAACGTATTCGTCTGCCTGGGCGGCAAACCCAACCTCACCTCCATCGTGTCGATCCCCCCGCCCGGACATGGCTGGAACTACGCCGCGGCCGCCCCCGTCATGGGCTCGCAATGGAACCGGATCCGCCGAACCGCGGGAGTGAACGTCACCGACCCCGCGCTGGGCGACGCCAAAAACGCCGGTCGAATCGGTATCCATGATATAGATACAGGCAACGAGATCCCGCTGATCGACCCGCAGGGCTACGCGACCGGCGTGAAACTGCGCATCCGCATGGAAATCGCTACCCTCGCCGCCGACAAAGTCCGCCTCGAGCCCGCCGCCTACAACCGGCGCGGCGACGCGACGCCCGCCGGCCTCATGGACGCGGTCTGGCGCGTTTATCTCCCCGAGAACCGGCTCCGCTTCTCGCTCTCCGGTCTGGTGCCAGGCCGCCGCTACGCCCTCTATTGCTACGGTGCCTGCGCCGACCCGACCCGCAACCCCAGCGGCGAAGGCGAGGGCGCCCGTTTCGATCTGGACCCGATCAACGTCCCCGCCGGCACCTCCGGCACGGCCCAGACTGCGGGTGGCTTCTACGGAAGCATCTACACCTTCTCCCCCGAGACGAACCAGATCGCGCTAAGCCCCATGGGCACCACCTGGACCCGTTTGAACGGGGTCGCCGACAGCACGGGATCGCTCTCGTTCACCACCGGACAAAATTCCCACAAGAGACAATTCGTTAATGGATTCCAGCTCGTGGAGGCCACGGAATAAACGCCCCTCGTCGCGACTCCGACCCCGGAGGCGCCGCTCGTCCCCTCGCGGCGTCTCCTTCCCCGAATTCTCCCCGCCGCATTCCCTTGCTCGCCCCCGCCTAGTCCGTCCCTCGTCCCCACCCTACATGAAATCCCCGCTCTCTTTATTGCTCGCCCTGTGCGTCGCCGCGCTCCCCGGCGTCTGGGCTCAAACGACCGTCTTTGATGACAGCTTCGGCAACGGAAGCACCATCAACTCCAACCCGACCGCGCCCGCCCAGCCGAGCCTCTCCCAAGCCGCCTACCAGCAGCTCGCGGCCAAGCCCTTCAACCCCAACCCGCCGACCATCGGCGCCGCCGGCCTGCGCTTCGGCAGCAACGCCACCAGCTCCGGGTTCAGCTGCGTCGAGGCGCTCTTCTCTCGGTATCCCGTCACGCTGGCCAACGTGGACGACTACATCGAGATGAGCGTCGTTTTCACCAACGACGGCGGCTTGCTGAACGCCTCCGGCGCCACGCTCTTCTTCGGCCTTCATGACACCGGTCAGGTCCAGCCCCTCCCTGGCGGCACGGCCAGCATCGGCACCGCCACCGCCGGCTATGCGCAAAACTGGCAGGGCTATGTCAGCCGTATCCTCTACGCCGGCGGCACCCACGCGATCGCCAGCCGCGCCGCGCAATCGGCGTCCACCGCGAGCAATCAGGACGTGCTCTACAACTACAGCGGAGTGGCCGCCGGCACCTTCGGCTCGACCGCGACCCCCTCGGTCGCCGCTTTCACCACCGGCCAGCAATACACCGAGGTCTTCCGCATCACGAAAACCGGCGCCTCCGCGCTGACGGTCGTCTCCACGCTTTATCAAGGCGTCGGCACCGGCGGCCCCCAGCTCTTCACCCAAACCGCCACGTCTTCGAGCATCCTCACGTCCACCTTCGACGGCCTCGGCATCGGCTTCCGCCCTGTCGCCAGCGTCATCACGATCATGAAGGTGAACTCGCTCAAGATCGTCACCAACGCCGCCACCACGATCGTCCCGGTCTTCACCACCCAGCCCGCGCCCTTGAGCCAGACGCTCATCGCCGGCGCCCCCGTCAGCTACAGCGCGGTCGCCAACGGCGGCGGCGCCACGGCCCTGTCCTACCAGTGGCAAAAGAGCACCGACGACGGAGCCACCTTCACCGACCTCCCCGGCGAGACGAGCGCGACGCTTTCCATCGCCTCCAGCAGCCAGTCCCATTCGGGCAAATACCGCGTGCTCGCCACCAACGTCGCCGGGCAGACCGCCAGCACCGCCGTCACGCTCAACGTGACCACCGGCACCTTCGCCCCGACGATCACCGCCCAGCCGGCGCCCGCCTCCGCCACCGTCAACACCGGGGCGACCATCAGCTTCACCGCCCAGGTCTCCGGCAGCCCGCAGCCCGCCGTCCAGTGGCAGAAGAGCACCGACGGCGGCGCGACCTTCGTCGACGTCGGCACCGCCAGCACCGATTCGCCCAACACCTACACCATCGCCGCCGCGCAGCTCTCCGACACCGCCCTTTACCGCGTCGTGGCGACCAATTCCCAAGGCTCGGCGACCAGCGACGCCGCCTCGCTCACCGTCCAAAAAGGCGTCTCGATCAGCGTCCAGCCGGGCGGCGCCGTGATCGCCCCCGGCGCCCCGCAGACCCTCTCCGTCACCGTCAACGCCGACGCCACCCCCGCCCCGACCTACGTCTGGCAAAAGACCCTCGACGGTCTCGCCTTCACCACCGTCCAGGACGGCCCCTCGGCCACCTTCGCCCTCACCGGCACGACCGCCGACTCCGGCTTCTACCGCGTCACCATTTCCAACGCCGTCAACAGCGTCACCAGCTCGCTCGTCTACGCCGGCGTCGCCTCCACCGCCCTCGGCGCGCCCGCCTTCGGCCCCTCGAACAACGCCGCGTCGGTCAACCGCGACACGCCGTTCGTCCTGACCTTCTCCGCCCCGCCCGTCGTCGGTAGCACCGGCGCGGTCCGCGTCTATGACGCGTCGAACGACTCGCTCGTCGCCACGATCAATCTCGCCCAGATGCAGACCAGCAGCCTTAGCGCTAACTCAGTCAGCTACGGCGTCTATCACTTCACCCCGCGCACCATCCGCAACGAGGCCTACT